>JAJBTD010000117.1 GCA_020861055.1 Clostridiales bacterium
TGGCGCCGCACATCCTTCCAATTCCCTGCCGTCTTCCGCCTGAATAAAACAGTTAGCACAGGATAGTTTAGCACAAAACCCTTCTTTCGTCCAGTGTTCGGGGCAGAAAAAACGTTTTTGTCACAAAATGTTAAAAATTACGGATGCGAAGAAACACCCGATTCCTCTGTCTCTGACACGACCACCGTCAGCGTACCCTGTTCCGAGGTGCCGTAGAGAACGGCGCCCGCAGCCTGACAGCGGGCGATGGTCTCCGGGGTGGGGTGGCCGTAGCTGTTTTCCCCCACGGAAAACAGCACCGTCTGGGGCGACAGCGCTGTCAGCAGCGCCTCTCCGGTGGCATAGGCGGAGCCGTGGTGTCCCGCCACAAGCACCTCCATCTGGGGGAGCGCGTAGGTCTTCAGCAGCATTTCCTCCGCTTCAAAGCCCGCATCTCCTGTTACCAGCAGATCGAAGGAGCCATAACTGACCCAGACGCTCAGGCCGTCGTAATCCCCGCCGCTGACCGGCAGGACGGAGAGAGTCAGCGCCCCACAGGTCAGCTCTGTCTCTGCCGACAGAATGACAGTCTCTGTTCCGGCCAGCTCTGCCGACCGGAGCAGCGGCTCTGCCGCCTCCGGGTCGGTGTCCGGGTCGGGAACCAGAAGCCGGTCCACATACCCGCTCTCGCACAGGGCGAGGACGCCGTTGATGTGGTCAGAGTCATAGTGGGTCAGGATGAGCGCATCCACCCTGTCCAGCCCGCGCCGGGTCAGAGCGTCGGTCAGCACCGCCCCGGCGTCGTCGGTGAGACTGCCGCAGTCGATGACGGCGGTCATCTCCCCGGCGCTCACCAGGATGCACTGTCCCTGGCCCACGTCCAGCAGGTCAACGGTCAGCGTATCCCCATCGGGCAGGGCCGACACATGAAAACAGACTGCCAGTGCGCACAGGAGCAGCCCCAGGGAGAAATAACCCGTTCTCCGGCTACAGCGCCCGGAGAGCAGCAGAATCCCCAGAAGATAGCACAGGCCGACCCAGGCCAGACAGACGGGGTGGCTGGCAGGGAGGAGGGCGTTCGGAATCTCCGCCAGAAGATCGATCAGCCGGATGACCAGCTGCGTTAGAAATCCGGTTGGAATTGCCAGAACTGCCGCCGCCCCTGGGCAGACGGTACCCAAAATGCCGCAGACCATTCCCAACGGCAGCAGCAGGGGCAGCAGCCAGGCGACGGCGAGGTTGGACAGCGGGGTTAAAAGGGAAAAGCCCCGGAAATAGTACAGCACCAGAGGGAGGGCAAAGCAGTTAGCCCCGACGGTGAAGGCCAGCCCCTGCCTGAGATACCGCTGCGCCCGGTTTCCCGCATCCACCCGAATGTGGGGGCATACGGTCAGAATGCCCAGCATGGCGGCAAAGGAGAGCTGTAGGCTCACCGAGGCGACGGCGTAGGGATTGACGGCCAAAATCAGCGCCAGAGCGAGGGCGAGAGAGGTCGGGGCGTCCTCCTGCCGCTCCAGCACCGGGGCCAGAAGCAGGATCGCCTGCATAACAATCGCCCGACAGACGGAGGGCGAGAATCCGGTCACCGCTCCAAACAGTGCCAGAGCAGGCAACAGAATCAGTCCCTTCGCTTTTCTGCTCCCCGGCAGCAGGAGAAACAGAGCGGTGGTCAGCAGAGAGACGTGGAGGCCGGAGGCGGCTACGATATGGCGCAGCCCCGTCCGGGTGAGGGCGTCATCCAGCTCGTCGGTCAAACCGCTTCGCTGTCCGGTGGTCAGAGCCAGGAGAAAGCCGGCGGACTCCTCCGGGAACAGGTCGTTCAGGGAATTGCGCAGCGACCTGGCCCAGATGCGGGGCAGCAGCGTGATCGGCGTCTGCTCCGCATGGGAGACGACGGCGTCCGAGGCGGACCCGGCCAGCCAGACGCCGTCTGCATAGTTGGACAGCGCCCAGATCTCCTCGTCCTCACGGGCTGTCTGGAAGGTGACGTCTGCCGTCACCGTGTCGCCGGGGCGGATGTCCGCCCCGGATTCGTCCAGCCAGAGTAGGAGCCTTGTTCCCACCGGGCCCTCGCTGCCGGTCACTGTGCCCTCGACATACCAGCCGTATTTGCTTTCAACGGAATCGTCTGCGGCCTCAACGGTCACGGAGGCCGTTTCGCCCACCCAGACGCTCTCCAGGCTGGTCACCTGATAAAACCGACACCAGAACAGCCAAAAGCCTGCCGTGGCCGCCAGCAGGCAAAGACCGGGCAGAAAGCGCCGGTTGATGCAGCAGGCCAGGCTGCACAGCAGACACAGCGCTCCCAGCAGGAGCATCTGCCAGCCCGCCAGCACATAGACAGAAAGACACACCCCGGCGGCAAAGGACAGACAGAAGCAGGCCAGGGGTCGCTTTCTGCCGAAATCCTTTCCGGCGTTCAGGGCGTGTGTTCCGAGTTTCATGCTGTTTTCCCTTCTCTACAGGGGGTCAAAGCTCCCGCACAGAGTCCCGCTCCACGACACAGGTGGCTGTTTTCAGATCCCTGCTCTCCAGCTCAACGCCGGATACCATGTCCGCCAGCGCCCGAACTGCCGCCTGGGCCTTTTCGTCCAGACACTGATGTACTGCCGTCAGAGCGGGCCAGGCGGTGCGGGCATAGGCCGCGTCGTCAAAGCATACCACGGATATATCCTCCGGCGTCCGCAGACCGAGAGCCTGAAGGCGGTTGACCGCCTCCGACGCATAGCAGTCTGAGCTGAAGCAGAGAGCGGTCTGCTCCCGAAGAAGGGGCAGCTTTTCCTCATACTGTTTCAGACGCTGCTCCCGGTCGCCGGATATCGGCAGACACATCGCATCTGTGTTCCTGATACCGGCTTCCTCCATGGCCTGCCGAAAGCCGTCCCAGTGCAGGAGGTCGATCTCCTGGTCGCCGACGGAAAGAAACAGGATTCGACGGTGGCCCCTGGAGAGAAGATAGCTGCCGATCTGATAGCCGCCCCCTACCTCGTCTGAGCTGACTTGACAGACGTTGGGAATACTCCGATCCAGACAGGAGTCAATGAGCACCAGGGGCTTTTCATAGGACGCCTGAAGCGCCTCTGCCTCCTGCTGAGACAACCCAAAGACGATCAGCCCGTCAAAATTCCAGGCCCGGCTCTCCTGGAGGATCTCCTCCACGCTGCGGCGGGTGAACAGCATCATATAATAGCCCTCGCTGTGGATTGCCTCCTCCAGATAACCGATCATTCCTGCTGCCAGCAGGTTGTGCCGGGACTGGAAGGTATCCCGAGGGGAATAATCCAAAACAACGCCGATGATGTGGGAGCTGTCCCTGGCCAGCATCTGTGCGCTCAGGCTGGGAATATAGCCCATCTCGTCGATCAGTCTGCGAATCCTGTCGGCCACGACAGGAGAAACCTTGCCTTCCTTATGGTGGATGACGTTGGAAACTGTGGTGGTGCTTACCCCCGCTCGCTCCGCAATGTCCTTAATTCGAACCAAAGTAACCATCTCCAATCTGGCAGCGCTAAAATAACGTTACCAAGATGAATTTTCAGGACTTTAGTATAACATATGGAATCAGAGTACGCAAGAGAAAAAGCAAACGTTTCCAGAGTGCGCAGCCGACCGTTTTCGGGCTTTTTGACCGCGCTTTCCCTTATGCGGACGGCCCCTCTCCGGCGGTCAGCCGGGCCAGAGCCGACGCCAGCGCGTCCATCTCCCCGTCGGTGCCGACGGTGATGCGGAGAAAATCGGAGATGCGGGGCTGGTTGAACCAGCGAACCAGGATGCCCTCCCTCCGCAGACCGGAGAACAGCGTCTGCCCGCAGACAGCGGGATGGGAGACAAAGATAAAGTTTGCCTTGGAGGGCAGGACGGTAAAGCCCAGCTCTTTCAGCTGGCTGACCGCCCGCTCTCTGGTCGCCATGACCCGGCGGCGCTGGGCGTTGAAGTAGTCCACATCCAGGCCGGCTGCTGCGGCCCCGGCGATGGCCAGACGATCCAGGGTGTAGGAGTTGACCGAGTTTTTGACGCAGTTCAACCCGGCGATCAGATCGGGATGCCCGAAGGCGAAGCCCACCCGAAGGCCCGCCAGGGAGCGGGATTTAGAGGAGGTCTGGACCACCAGCAGATTGGGGTACTCCCGGATAAGAGGCACCACCGACTCGCCGCCGAAATCCACATAGGCCTCGTCCACGATGACCACCTGCTCCGGGTTCCCCTCCAGGATGCGGCGAATACCGTCCGTTCCCACCTCCATACCCGTGGGAGCGTTGGGATTGGCGATGACCACGCCGTCGTTATTTCCCAGGAAAGGCTCCACCGGGAGGGTGAAATCGACTCTCAGAGGGACCGTCCGGCAACGGATGCCAAACAGATTGGCGTAGACCGGATAAAAGGAATAGGTGATGTCGGGAAAGACGATCTCGCTCCCCTGGTCAAAGAACGCCTGAAAAGCGAAGGAGAGCACTTCGTCTGAGCCGTTGCCCACGAAGATCTGCGACGCCTCCAGGCCGTAGGTCGCCGCCAGCGCCTGCACCAGCTCGGTCCCCACCGGGTCGGGATAGAGGCGGAGCGTCTCATTTGCCGCCCGCTGAATGGCCTCCAGCGCTCTGGGGGAGGGAGGATAGGGGTTCTCGTTGGTGTTCAGCTTGATAAATGTTCTATCCCGCGGCTGCTCTCCGGGGGTATAGGGGGTGATATTTTGTATCCTGCCGGACCAAAATTCCTTCATGGCGTGTCACTGCCTTTCCGGATAATTTTCTTGATTGCGCGCTCCGCCTTGCTCCGGGGAATCATCATCTCCCGGCCACAGGTGCGGCACCGGAGGCGAAAGTCCATGCCGATGCGCAGCACATCCCACTCTTTACCGCCGCAGGGGTGGGGCTTTTTCATCTGGAGGATGTCATTGACCTGAACGTCCATTTTTATCTCCTGTTCGCGTTGCGTGCTTTGCTACGCTAACACGTTACCATCTCCCAGTTCACTTGTCAAGCCCCGCCTTTGGCGGCCGCCGATTTCCGCTGTGATGGGCCACGACGCCCTGGCTGTGACTTTGACAGCGGGTCGATAGGGGGAGAGGGCAGTATTTGTGTAATTCTGCGGTTGACACAGGGCATCTTTCATGGTAGTGTATTAGTGCGTTAAAGTGCCGGGAGGCTGCCGCCCCGCCGACATAATCTGAGCGCAGAGGTTTCACTCATGCGATACATTCCAAACACCCCTGAGGGCACACGAGACCGGCTGTTTGGCGAGTGCCGGGAGCGGCGCACCGTCCAGGCGGCGCTGACCCGGCTGTTCTCTCAGCGGGGCTACAGCGAGATCATCACTCCGGAGGAGGAGTTCTACGATCTCTTTGCCATGACCGGGGCGGCCATGCCCCAGGAGGAGATCGTCAAAATCATTGACCGTTCCGGCAGGATCTGCGTCCTGCGCCCGGACTGCACCACTCCTATCGCCAGAGTAGCTGCTACCCGATTAAAGGATATGGTGCTGCCCCAGCGATTTTATTATAATGAGACGGTCTACCGTTCCAGCTTTGGCCACCAGGGGCAGAACGGCGAGATTCCCCAGTGCGGCATTGAGCTGATCGGGGCCAAGGGGAAAAAAGCGGATCTGGAGGTCATCGCCACGGCGGTAGACGCACTCCGGGCCTGTGGTTTGGAGCGGTTCCACATCGAACTGGGCCATGCGGACATCTACCCCGCCTTTGCCCGGCGGCTGGAGATGGACGACGAGGGCCAGGAGACGATGCGCGCCCTGATCGAGCGCAAGAACTTCGCCGCTCTGAACGACTTCCTCGCCCCCTATGGCGACCAGGCGGGGGTTCGGGCCATTCAGCGGCTGGTCTATCTCTTCGGCGGGCCGGAGGTTCTGGACGAGGCGGAGGCCCTGGCGGGGGAGATGCCCGCCATCGGACACCTTCGGGATATCTACAATCAGCTCTCTCAGTCTGGCTATGGAGACTACATTCGCTTTGACCTGGGACTGGTGAACCATATCGGCTATTACACCGGCCCCATCTTCCGGGGCTATGTGGAGGGGGCGGGGAACGCCGTCCTCAGCGGAGGGCGGTATGACCAGCTCTGCGGCAGCTTTGGCCGACCCGCCCAGGCCACCGGCTTTGCCATCGATGTGGATCAGGTGGCCCGCTGCCTGCCCAGAGCGGAGCTGCCTCAGGTGGAGGCGGTCATCCACTATCCCAACCATCTCATCGGAAAGGCCCTGGCCCTGGTGGACAGCCGGCCGGGAGGAACCTGTGAGCTGTCCCCCTGCGGACGGCTGGAGAGTACGGTGCAGCTGGCCAGGGAGAAGGGGATTCCCACCGTCATCGTTCTCTCGGAGAACGGCATGGAGGAGGTGTCTGTCCTATGAGCGAGCGGCTTCGCATCGCCCTGACCAAGGGCAGATTGCAGGACAAGAGCGTGGCCCTGTTCGAGAGGGCCGGACTGGACTGCACCCCCGTCCGGGACCCCGGACGGCGGCTCATCCACGCCCTGCCCAACTATCCGCTGGACTGTGTGCTTGCCAAGGCGCCGGACGTCATTACCTATGTGGAGCACGGGGTCTGCGATTTGGGCATTGTGGGCAAGGACACCATCCTGGAAAAGGGCGGCTCCTTTTACGAGGTGCTGGATCTGGGCTTCGGGGCCTGCCGGTTCGCCCTGGCAGTGCCGGAGGGAGCGGAGTTTTATGGCAGCTATAAGGCCAGAACCATCGCCTCCAAGTACCCCAGGGTGACCCGCGCCTTTTTCCAGAGCAAGGGCATGAATGTGGATATCATTAAAATAGAGGGCTCTGTGGAACTGGCCCCCATCCTGGGGCTGGCAGACGGCATTGTGGACATTGTGGAGACCGGGGCGACCCTCCGGGCCAACGGCCTGGTCCCCATCGAGACGGTGGCTCAGGTGTCCGCCCGGCTCATTGTCAACACGGCCAGCATGAAGCTGCACAAGAGCGCCATCGAGGATTTCATTCGCCGCTGTGAGCAGGCGATGGGGAAGGAGAAGCTATGATTCAGATCGTCATCGCCGACGGCCAGGCGGAGCAGCGGCAAATCGCCGCGCTGAAAGCCCGTGCCGCTCAGGCCAACGGCGAGATCACCCGGCGGGTGGCGGATATCCTGGAGGATGTCCGCATTCGGGGCTACGAGGCGGTGCGGGAGTATTCCCTTCGCTTTGACCGGTCGGAGCCGTATGAGATTCCGGCCTCCCGGCTGAAGGAGGCTTATGCCGCCTGCGACCCGGCCCTGATCGCCGCCATGGAGCATGCCGCCCGGAACATCCGGGACTACAACGAAAAGCTGCTGACCCGTTCCAACCGGTGGACCTCCCCGGACGGGGGACAGGTGGGGCGCATCGTCCGGGGCCTGACCCGTGTGGGCATCTACGTCCCCGGCGGCACCGCCGCCTATCCCAGCAGCGTGCTGATGAACGCCGTCCCCGCCCAGGTGGCCGGGGTGGAGGAGATCGTCATGGTGACGCCTCCCACGGAGAACCTGAACGATGCGGTCCTGGCGGCGGCGAAGATCGCCGGCGTCCACCGGGTCATCGCCCTGGGCGGGGCTCAGGCGGTGGCAGCCCTGACCTATGGGGCGGACTGGATTCCCCAGGTGGACAAGCTGGTGGGGCCGGGGAACGCCTATGTGGCCGCCGCCAAGCGCCTGGCCTACGGCACCCTGGACATCGACATGGTGGCCGGGCCGTCTGAGGTGCTGGTCATCGCAGACCGCTCCGCCGACCCCAAGTTCGTGGCTGCCGACCTGCTCAGTCAGGCGGAGCACGACCGGCTGGCCTCCGCCTGGCTGCTGACCGACTCGCTGGAGCTGGCCCAGGCGGTAGACGGGGAGATGGCCCGACAGACGGGCTATCTCTCCCGGAGCGAGATCATGGAGGAGTCGGTGGCCCGGTTCGGCGCTGCCATCGTCTGTCCTGATCTCCATCGGTGCGCGGAGCTGGCCAATCTGGTGGCCCCGGAGCATCTGGAGATCGTCACGGAGGACCCGGAGGCCCTGCTCCCGGAGATCAAAAATGCCGGGGCAGTGTTCCTGGGCGCCTGGTCCCCGGAGCCGCTGGGAGATTATCTGGCGGGGCCGGATCATGTGCTGCCCACCAGCGGCACCGCCCGATTCTTCTCCCCTCTGAGCGTGGAGGCCTTTTTGAAGAGTATGTCGGTCATTCGCTTCGATCAGCCGTCCCTGGCCGGATTGAAGGACGAGATCATCACCTTCGCCCAGGCCGAGCGTTTGACCGCCCATGCCAACTCTATCCAGGTCCGATTTGAACAGTGAGGTGATTTCCATGTCCAGAACCGCAGCCATTAAACGCAATACCAAGGAGACGCAGGTCGCGATCTCCCTCGATTTGGACGGAGGCCCGGTGAACGTCTCCACGGGCATCGGCTTTTTTGACCATATGCTCACGGCCTTTGGCTTTTACGCCAAAATCGGCCTCTCCGTGGAGGTACACGGGGACCTGGAGGTGGACGGCCACCACACGGTGGAGGACACGGGCATCGTTTTAGGACAGGCGCTGAAGCAGGCCCTGGGCGACCGGGCGGGTATCCGCCGGTTCGGCTCCTGCTACGTCCCCATGGACGAGGCGCTGACCTTCACCGCCCTGGACTTCTCCAACCGGCCCTATCTGGTGTTCGACGCCCCCATGCCCCAGGAGCGCATCGGGGAATATGACAGCTGCCTGACGGTGGAGTTCATGCGGGCTCTGGCGGTGAACGCCGGACTGACCCTCCATCAGAAATGCCTCTACGGAGCCAACGCCCACCACATCACCGAAGGACTGTTCAAGAGCCTGGGCATGGCCATCCGGGACGCCGTCCAGGTGCAGGGAGACGGCGTCACCTCCACGAAGGGCGTGCTGTGAGATGGGATACACTGCCATTGTAGATTACGGGGTGGGCAATCTCATGAGCGTGAAAAACGCCATGGGCTACCTGGGTCTGGAGACCAAAATCACCGGGGACGCCGCCGGACTGGAGATGGCGGACGCCATCATCCTCCCCGGTGTGGGGGCCTTCCCGGACGCCTGGGAAAAGCTCTCCGGCCCCGGCCTGGACAAAATCCTCCGCCGGGAGGCGGAGCGCAAGCCCATCCTGGGCATCTGTCTGGGAATGCAGCTCCTCTTTCAGCGGGGGGAGGAGGTCCGCCCCTGTGAGGGGCTGGGCTTCGTCCAGGGGCCGGTGCAGCGGATTCAGACCGACCTCAAGCTGCCCCATATCGGCTGGAACAGCCTGCGCTTTTACAACGATTCCCCCCTGTTCCGGGGCATCCCCCAGGGGGCCTACGTCTATTTTGTACATACCTTCTGCGGCAGGGCGGAGGAGCCGTCCCAGATCATCGCCACCACCGATTACGGAACCGAGGTGGTGGCGGCGGTTCAGAGCGGCAACGTCTATGGCACACAGTTCCACCCGGAGAAGTCCGGGGAGATCGGCCTTGCCATGCTGCGGAATTTTGGAGGTCTGAACCGATGATACTGCTGCCTGCCATTGACTTAAAGGACCAGAAGGTGGTCCGTCTCTACCAGGGGAGCTTCGACACGGTGCATCAGGTGGCGGAGGACCCCCTTCAGACCGCCGCTGCCTTTTACGAGGCCGGGGCCAGGTTCATCCATATGGTGGACCTGGACGGGGCGAAAAGCGGACGACGGGTGAACTCCGACATCGTCTCCCAGGTCGCCCGAAAGAGCGGCCTCCGGGTGGAGCTGGGGGGCGGCATCCGCTCTATGGCCGACCTGGAGGCGGTGGACGCTCTGGGGGTGGAGCGGATGGTCATCGGCTCCGCCGCCGTCAGCGACCCGGAGTTGGTCCGGGCGGCGGTGGAGCGCTACGGGCGCCGCATCGCCGTGGGCATCGACACACGGGACGGCCGGGTGCGCACCGCCGGATGGGTGGAGGACTCCGGCCTGGACTATCTGGACTTTGCCCGCTCCATGGAGGCGCTGGGGGTGGAAATCATCATCTTCACCGACATCGCCACCGACGGGGCGCTCATCGGTCCCTCCTTTGACCGGCTGGCGGCTCTCCAGCGGGCGGTGAAGTGCGACATCATCGCCTCCGGTGGTGTGTCCTGCAACGAGGATCTGGTGCGCCTGAACGAGATGGGCCTTTACGGGGCCATTATCGGCAAGGCCTATTACGCCGGGACGGTGGATCTGGCCCAGGCGGTACGGGAGGTGGGCAGCCCATGCTAGCCAAACGCATTATCCCCTGTCTGGATGTCCGGGACGGCCGGGTGGTCAAGGGGGTCAACTTTGTCAATATCCGGGACGCCGGGGACCCGGTGGAGCTGGCAACCTATTACTCCGACCAGGGGGCGGACGAGATCGTTTTTCTGGACATCACCGCCACCCACGAGGCCCGAAAGACGGTGGCCGACGTGGTGGAGCGGACGGCGGCCCAGGTGTTCGTTCCCCTGACTGTAGGGGGCGGCATCCGGACGCTTGAGGACTTCCAGCTCCTCCTCCGGGCGGGGGCGGACAAAATCTCCGTCAACTCCGCCGCCGTGAAAAATCCCGCCCTCATCTCCCAGGCGGCGGAGCGGTTCGGCAGTCAGTGCGTGGTGCTGGCTATCGACGCCAGACGTCGGCAGGAGGGAGGCTTTGAGGTGGTGGTGGCCGGAGGGCGCATCCCCACGGGCCTGGACGCTGTCGAGTGGGCCAGAGAAGGGGAGCGGCTGGGGGCCGGAGAGATCCTCCTGACCTCCATGGACGCAGACGGCACCAAGGCGGGCTTCGACCTGGAGCTGACCCGTGCCGTGACTCAGGCGGTCCGCATCCCGGTCATCGCCTCCGGTGGCTGCGGCAGCCTGGCACATTTTGCAGAGGTCTTTCGGGAGACTGACTGCGACGCCGCGCTGGCGGCCTCCCTGTTCCACTTCGGGGAGCTGACCGTTCCACAGGTGAAGGAATACCTCAGGACCCAAAACATCCCGGTGCGCCGGTGAGGAGACTGCCATGTTTGATTTAGATCTGCTGTTTCAAAAATCTGACCTCATCCCGGTCATTATCCAGGACAGAGCCTCCAAAGACATCCTCATGCTGGGCTTTACCAACCGGGAGGCGGTGGAGCGGACGCTGGCGACAAAAACCGCCTGGTTCTGGTCCCGAAGCCGGGAGACGCTGTGGAACAAGGGAGAGACCTCCGGGAATTTCCTCCATGTGAGAAAGATCGTCACCGACTGCGACACGGACACCCTGCTGTACCTCTGCGACCCGGACGGGCCCACCTGCCATACCGGGCGGCGGAGCTGCTTCTTCAACGACATCTGGGAGGATGGGAAGGAAGAAAGCTGAACGACGGGGGTTCCATTTTTCCCGTCGGCGGAGTATCATAGTATGCACTGAAACCGCCTCGCTCTGTGCCTGAAAGGAGAGCCCATCTATGGAAGATACCCGCATCGCCCTGCTCGCCATTGTGGTGGAGGATCCGGACGTGGTAGACAGACTCAACGACCTGCTCCACCAGTACGGCCCCTATATCATTGGACGGATGGGGCTGCCCTATCCGAAACGGAACGTGAACCTGATCTCCGTCATGCTGGATGCGCCCGGCGACGTTATCTCCGCCCTCTCCGGCAAGGTGGGACGGCTGGAGGGCGTCTCCGCCAAGGTGGTCTACGCCAAGCTGGGGGAGTGAGCGATGGAGCGAATGTTTGCCTATTCCTGTGGGCCGGAGGAGGTAGAGCGCTATGCCCGGTTCGGCCCAAGGTTTGGCTTTGCAGTGGACTGCACAGCGGAGCGGCCTCTGCCGGAGAACGCAGCGCTGGCGAAGGGGTACGACGCCGTCGCCATTGCCGCCGCCCGACAGATCACCGCCGGGATGATCGACACCTATCAGGCTGGCGGGGTGCGCCTCATCAACGCCCGGCCCATCGGGGTGGATAATATCGATCTGGCACACGCCAGACAGGTGGGGATGGCCGTCACCCGGAACACCTATTCCGCAGCCAGCGTGGCGGATTATGCCGTCATGCTGGCCCTTATGATCACCCGGCAGACCAAGGCCGCTCTCCTGCGCAATCTGGGGCAGGACTACAGGTTCGAGCCGTTCCGGGGACGGGAGCTTCACACCATGACGGTGGGTATTCTGGGCACCGGGAACATCGGAAGCCTGGCCGCCCGCCGCTTCTCTGCCTTTGGCTGCCGCATGCTGGCCTGGAGCCGCCGCCAGAATCCCGATTTGGCCGGGATTGTCCAATATGTGCCGCTGGAGACGCTGCTCGCGGAGAGCGACCTGCTCTCTCTCCACCTGGCCTCCGCTCCGGAGACCCGCCATATTCTGAATGGGGAGACCATGGGCCGCATGAAGAGAGGCTCCTATCTCGTCAATACCGCCAGGGGAGATCTGGTGGACAGCGGCGCTCTGATTCAGGCTCTGGAGAGTGGACAGCTGGCGGGAGCGGCTTTGGACGTGTTTGAGGGAGACAGGGCAATCTATTATCTGGATCACTGCAATCAGGTGATCGGGAACCATGACATGGCGATCCTCAGCGCCATGCCCAACGTCATCATGACGCCTCACCTGGCTTTCTGGACCGATACCGCCGCCGATGATATGGTGTACAACTCTCTGGAGGCGGCGAGGCAGTTCTTCGACGGGGTGAAATGCCCGCTGCGGGTGGTGTGAGTCGGCGCAGGACGGCGGGAGGCGCACACAACTTTTCCTTGACAGCCATAGGAAAAACGCATATACTATTCAAACAATGAATTACTATATCTATACCATTTCAGGCGGCGGGAGCCAAATATACGGCGCTCCTTCCCTGAAATGGGGTATTTTATTGATTTCACGGAGAAAGGTGATTGAACCATGGCAAATCCGGTCAAGCTGACTCCTGCCCGGCTGAAAGAGCTGCAGGATGAGATGGTATGGATGAAGACGGTGCGGGAGAAGGAGGTCGCCGACCTGATCAAGGAGGCCCGCTCCTTCGGCGACCTGTCGGAGAACAGCGAGTACGACGAGGCCAAAAACGAGCAGGGCAAGCTCTACTCCCGTGAGGCGGAGGTACAGGCTATCCTGGACAATTATGTGATCATCGAGGAGGACGCCTCCGACGACACCGTCATCGGCCTGGGCTGCACCGTCACTGTGCTGGACCTGGATATGGACGAGGAGGAGGAGTACCGCATCGTCGGCTCCCAGGAGGCAGACCCTATGAGCGGACGCATCTCCGAGGAGTCCCCCTTCGGCAAGGCGCTGATGGGCAAGGAGGTCGGCGACGAGGTCGCCGTGGAGGCCCCGGTGGGCGAGCTTCGGTACAAGGTGCTCAACATCGCCGTCAATCACTGATGATTTGAGGAAAAGGAAACAATGGGAAAGAAATTCAACCCCGACGCAGGAAAGAGCGCCAGCGAGCTGCTCCAGATCCGCCGGGATAAGCTCACCGCCCTCCAGGAGGCAGGACGGGACCCCTTCCGGGAGACCCGGTACGACGTGGACACCCATGCCGCCGACATCAATGACCGGTATGACGAGATGGAGGGAAAGATCGTCTCCGTGGCCGGCCGCCTGATGAGCAAGCGGGGGATGGGGAAGGTGTCCTTCTGCGACCTCCAGGATAAGTCCGGTCGGGTGCAGCTCTATGTCCGCCGGGATCTGGTGGGGGAGGAGTCCTACTCCTGGTTCAAAAAGTACGACATCGGCGACATCGTCGGCGTGAAGGGCGAGGTATTCAAGACCGAGATGGGGCAGATCTCCGTCCGCGCCCATGAGGTCACTCTTCTCTCGAAAAGCCTGATGCCTCTGCCGGAGAAGTTTCACGGGCTCACCGACAAGGAGCTGCGTTATCGTCAGCGGTATGTGGATCTTATTATGAATCCGGAGGTCAAGGATACCTTCGTCAAGCGCTCCCAGATCATCCGGGAGATCCGGAACTTCCTGGCCGAGCGGGACTTCATGGAGGTGGAGACGCCCACCCTGGTGACCAACGCAGGCGGCGCCGCCGCACGGCCCTTCGTGACCCACTACAATGCGTTGGACGTGGATATCAAGCTGCGTATCTCTCTGGAGCTGTACCTGAAACGGCTCATCGTGGGCGGCCTGGAGCGGGTCTATGAGATCGGGCGGGTCTACCGCAACGAGGGGATGGACACCCGCCACAACCCGGAGTTCACCCTGATGGAGCTGTACCAGGCGTACACCGACTACAACGGCATGATGGAGCTGACCGAGAGCATGTTCCGCTATCTGGCGGAAAAGGTCTGCGGCTCCACCACCATCACCTACGCCGGCACCGAGATCGACCTGGGCAAGCCCTTTGCCCGGATGACCATGAACGAGGCAGTGCGGAAGTACACCGGAGTGGACTTCGACCAGGTGAGCACCGACGAGGAGGCCAAGGCCATCGCCGGCGAGCACGGGATTGCCTACGAGCAGCGGCACACCAAGGGGGATATCATCAACCTGTTCTTCGAGGAGTACTGCGAGAAGGAGCTGGTGCAGCCCACCTTCATCATGGACCACCCCCTGGCCATCTCCCCCCTGACCAAGAAAAAACCGGACGACCCGGAAAAGGTGGAGCGGTTCGAGCTGTTCATCAACACCTGGGAGATGTGCAACGCCTACTCCGAACTCAACGACCCCATCGACCAGCGGGCCCGCTTCGCCCAGCAGGACGCCAACGCCGCGGCAGGGGACGAGGAGGCGGAGCACACCGACGAGGACTTCCTGAACGCCCTGGAACTGGGTATGCCCCCCACCGGCGGCATCGGCTACGGCATCGACCGGCTGGTCATGCTGCTGACGGACAGCGCGGGGATAAGGGATGTGCTGTTGTTCCCGACAATGAAACCTATTGACCAGTAAAACCGCAATATATTGTATGTGATTTTAGCAGAGATTACTATATATTGTGTTGTATCTCTGGTATCATCCCCGCATTGACAGCAATTTGACAGCAAAATTTTGAAGAATGACGCATCGTTGTGAAGCGTTGTGTATTTCAGGCGAAACTGCATAAGGGTCAGGCAAGACCTGTGAGCACTTCTTGGAGCGATCCGAGGAGTGCTCTTTTTTCGTCCAAGCAGTCAGCTTCTGTCAGACAGTCAAATCAAAATCAGGAGGATACTACCATGAGCAACAACTACAAACCCATCAAAAGCATGAAAGAGGTTCCCGACCAGCTGCGCAAGCTGCGGCGGGAGTACATCCGCTATCAACAGGCAGAGCTGATCTACAGCCTGTCCCACAAGAAGCTGCTGGAGCTGGCCAGTGAAGCCGGAGCCATTTACCGCTTTGACAGCACCGTACTCATCAATCGTGCGATTTTCGATACCTATCTGGAGCGGTTTCACGAACCGGCAACCAGGCATGACAAGGACGGTGATGACCAGTGAGCGGCAACGTGTGGATGTTTTCTGACCAGCTCGACGATGAGGACATGGAGTTTATGCAGCACGAATTTGTGACCTACAACATGGCCTGCAATTACTATCGGCTGGGGCTAAAGCCTGTCACCCGTATGGCGCATGAATGTGGGGCAGTCTACAAAATCGGCAAGAAGGTGCTGATACGGCGGAGCATTTTTGAGGCATACCTGCGGGAACAGAGAAAGGTTGATGGTGAAAATAATGGCTGAAAGGAAGAACCGCATCTGTGAGAACGGAATTGATTATGTGCTGGTTGGGGATTATTACGTAGGATAATTATAGGAATAGATATGTGATATTTCATCAAATTCCAAAATAGGAGATCATACAGTATGGCTGCAAAGACAGAACAGGAAAAAATTGAGCTATTTGAGCGGACGCCAGTGCCGAACGCAGTGGTTCAAATGGCGATACCAACGGTAGCAAGCTCACTTGTGATGGTGTTGTACAGCTTGGCCGACACATACTTTGTCGGTATGCTGAATGACCCGATCGCGACTGCCGCCGTGACGCTGGCTTCTCCGGTATTGCTGGCCTTCAATGCGCTCAACAACCTGTTCGGCGTGGGAAGCTCCAGTTTGATGAGCCGGTCTCTGGGGCGTAAGGACTATGATACGGTACGAAAAACCTCGGCAATGGGCTTTTACTGCGCCTTGTTTTGCAGCCTGCTCCTCTCTGTCAGCTGTACCCTGTTAAAGACTCCGCTGTTGACCGTTCTTGGAACGTCCGCTGATACTTGGGCCGCCACCTCCGACTATATGCTGTGGACGGTCACCTGTGGAGCCGCTCCCGCGATCCTCAATGTGGTCTTGGCAAACATGGTCCGCTCCGAAGGGGCGGCGATGAACGCCAGTATTGGAACCATGAGCGGGTGCCTTTTGAATATCGTCTTGGACCCGGTGTTTATTTTGCCCTGGGGCC
The DNA here is from genome assembly GCA_020861055.1 of Clostridiales bacterium. Classification (GTDB taxonomy): domain Bacteria; phylum Bacillota; class Clostridia; order Oscillospirales; family Oscillospiraceae; genus Onthomonas. The sequence continues at coordinate 16,266 of JAJBTD010000117.1, forward strand.
TGAATATGGGCGCTGCCGGTGCGGGATTGGCTACCTTCCTGTCCAACTGCGTGGCCTGCCTGTACTTTTTCGTGCTGCTTTTTGTCCGGCGGGGCAAAACCTTCGTCAGCATCTCACCCCGGAATCTCCAATGGAACAAACAGATCTTCTTCCAGATCTGCAATGTGGGCATCCCCGCGGCGATTCAAAACCTGCTCAACGTTACCGGTATGACGGTGCTCAACAACTTTACCGCCGCATTTGGCGCGGACGCCGTTTCCGCTATGGGTATCGCCCATAAGATCGCCATGGTGCCCATGTATGTGGCCATGGGGTTCTCTCAGGGCATCATGCCTCTGGTCAGCTACAACTACGCCAGCAAGGGCTATCGCCGGATGAAGGACGTCATCACCTTTGCCGGTGTGGTTTCTCTGGTGCTTATGGTATTTGGCACAACGATCTGCCTCCTGGAAGGCAATGCAATTATCGGCCTGTTTATGGAAAACGAAGCAGTCATTGCCTATGGCGGGGCCTTCCTTTCCGGGATGGCGCTGGCAATGCCCTTCCTTGGCATTGACTTCCTGGCTGTGGGCGTCTTTCAGGCCTGTGGAATGGGGCGAAACGCGCTGGTGTTTGCCATCCTGCGCAAGGTCGTTCTGGAAATTCCCGCCCTTATCATTCTGAATATGATCTGGCCGCTCTATGGCCTGGCCTACGCCCAACTGGTTGCCGAGTTTGTGCTGGCAATCGTGGCTGTTATCATGCTGGCGCGGATCTTTCGCGCTCTGAGCGAGGGCTGAATGAGGTACCCAACGAATGGGACATCCTTCGGGACGGGTTCCATTGCAATTTGATGGACACACCATGCGACAAAACGGGAAGGCTGTTGTTTGCAAATCATTTTGCCGGTCGTATAATGTAATAAGGCTGTGGCTGAACGTCTTATTGGACTTCGTGCGCAACAAAAAGAGGTGTGTCAAGATGAAAAAAGGATTCAGTAGATGGTGCGACCAGATGTGGCTGTACGTCATCTATTTTCTGGGTGTCGTCATGGCCTGCACGCTGGTCTGGAATTGGGATACCTGGGAGATGAGCCGCAAGCTGGTCTGTATGCTGGCTATCGCCGTCCCTATGCATATCTTTGAGGAAAACTCCTTCCCGGCTGGTTTCTACTATATGAACAACCTGGGCTTTGGGTCGAAGGAGCCTATGGCCTATCCGCAGAACCGCTGCACCAATATGGTCACAAATTTGAGCGCCGAGATCGTCCTGATTTTACTGACGGTCAATACACAGGTCATCGAGCCGAGTGTGGTCACTCTGGTGCTGTTCTTCGGATTGGGCGAAACCATCAACCACACCAGGAGCGGCATTTTGATGTACCGGCGCTACCATGAGAAGGGCAAAAAGACCGTTTACGGGCCGGGTCTGGTCACTTCCTGGTGCATACTGATACCGCTCAGCACAGCGGCACTCAAATGGCTGACGGGCCATTCCGTGACGGTGTTGCAGGTCATCGGAGGTATTGGTATTTTCCTGGGAATCGCTGTATTCCTGATTCTTCTTCCCTTTGCGGTTTCCATGCGGGTGAAAAGCAAGGAGTTCGCATTCCACGACAAAGGCTACTTTGAAAAATTCGAGCAGTAGCAGTAAAGGAGTTGTGTAGCAATGAGCAGGCTTGATTGGAAGGACACCGCCGCCCTGATCGCAGAAGACGCACTGGCGATCCAGCAGAACGAAAAGGTGGTCATTGTGTCCGGAGAGGGCATAGAAAAGGTGGATGGGCTGAACGACTTGTATTTCGCCGTAAAGGATGAACTGTATCAAAGGGGGATTGCGCCTGTCTGCCTCAGCTACCTGGCAGAGCCAGGCAAAAAGGTGCCGGAGTTGGTGGAGACGGTATGCTGCGATGCGGATGTCATCATCACCATTTATACCCGCGGCCTGCTGCATTCCGACGCCTGGCCCCGGATACGGGAAGGACGCAAGCTGTCAAGCCGTCTTTTGCTCCTGCCGAACGGCAACGGCGACGATTTTCTGAACCGCATGATGCCCAAAACGAAAGAAAGGTTCTATGAGATAGCCAGGGTCACAGACAAAATCGGCAGTCAATTTCTTGGCAAACACACGGTGCGCCTGACTGCGTCGAACGGAACCGACCTGACCTTCCGGGTCGGGCAGTTGGCGGGCTGGTCTCACAGCGGTGTCGGCACAAAGCCTGGCTCTTTCATCCTCCTGCCTGCCGGAACGCTGAACCTGGGCGTGGATGAGGGCTCCGCCGAGGGAACGCTGGTCATTGACTGCCACACTGCCCTCAAGCGGGAGCTGATGGATGAGGCAGTTACCTTCCAGATCAAAGACGGCTATGCCGTGTCCATTCAGGGAGGGAGTTATGCCGATGATTTTGCCGCAGCCGCTGCAAAATTCCCAAACGGCCCGGAGGAGACACTCTGCATCGCTGAATTTGGCCTTGGCTTTGATCAGACAGCAGATGTCCGTGTCAATCCCAGCGAAGGAGAGCATATGTACGGCGCCGCCCACATCGGGATCGGCTCCAACGGCTCCTTTGGCGGCAGCGTGATGATCGATGCGTGGCACATCGACTGTATTCTGGAAGGGGCTTCCGTAGAGTTGGACGGGAGATTGATCGAGAAGGATGGCCAATACCTTGCGTGATTGCGAGCTCCCTGCACAGCAAACCGGGATTTCAATCAAAAACCGAACATTGAAACATAGCTCACACGACTTGAAACCTCGTGTGAGCTTATTTTTGCGATGAAGGTGAAGCAAAGCTCACAGAACGACCTGACCTCTCTCCGGCGGGACGCAAACCATCTGCTGAGGTTCACGGCACATCAAACGCTTGACGATTTACAGTCACTGTATGAGAGAGAAAACTACAATGGAGGAACAGTATGTATTTACCGACCCCCATAAAGCGATCATCGCTCAGAAGCTGTAGGACAGCGTCCAGCGCCGGAGAACGTGTATTGTGTGAGAGTTTCCCCTTTGGACGGTCACAGGAATTCCTGATAGCTTTGCTCAATTGGAGAGAAGCCCGTTGCGGGGACGCTTGTCCAGGTGGGACATTTGAATGGAAAGAATGGCTATCAATGAATACTTGCTCAGCCAGAATGACCTCCTCAGCCCTGGCTTTGATGCTGTTCATACGACGCACACGAGCGAAGAGAACATGGGTTATATGAAAAAACTCCAGCAACGGGGAAGTCCCGCTACTGGAGCATAACATATAGTGCTGGATTGCTTTAGAAAGAAGTCCAGCCGCCGTCTACTGGCAAGATTGCGCCGCTGATATAGGCGGATTCATCGCTGGCAAGAAAAAGTGCGGTGTTTGCTATATCTGAAGCCTGTCCCTGGGCGGGCGCAAGTGACAGCACGCCCTGGATTTTCTGGTATCCGTTCATATTTGGCATGCCCATGGCACTGCCGATTTCCGTTTGAATACCGCCAGGAGCAATCACATTACAGCGAATACCGTCTTTCATATACATATAAGCTACATTTTTGCTCATGGCATTTACGGCAGCCTTGGATGCACCGTAAATGGGACCGGCAGCCTGATGAGAAGCGCCAATAGACGAAATGTTGATAATGCTTCCGCCGTTACCCTGTTCCAGAAAGACCTGGCAGGCTTTCCGCATCGAAGCCATGGGACCATATACATTGATGCTCATGACATACTCATACTTCTCGTCGGATGCTTCGGCGATGGGAGCCATATCATCCATGACACCGGCATTGTTTACCAGGACGTCGAGCTTACCATATTCCTTGACAGCTAGGTCAATCATTGCCTCATCGTCTTCACGTTTGGATACGTCGCCAGCAAAAGCAATCACCTTACCGGGAGCATCCTTCAAACTTTCAACGAGTGCATCCAGACGCTCTTTCCTACGGGCAACCGCGACAACGGATGCACCTGCTTTCACAAATAATTCAACAATGGCCTTGCCCATACCGGAAGACGCTCCTGTGACAACGACAGATTTACCCGATAGATTCATAGCTCATTCTCCTTATCATAAAAATATTCTTATATTTGTTTGTTCATGCCTGTTTAAGCTGCACTATTTGAATGATATCACAAAAGCTGGAGATTGACAATAGCTGTCCATGAAGGCAAAATCAGCATGAAACGCTCAGAATGAGAACACTGACGATCAAGTTCCTGCCTACAGGACAAACCTTCCGGTATTTCAGGAGCGGGGGGAAGAAAAACAAGACTACAAA
>JAJBTD010000005.1 GCA_020861055.1 Clostridiales bacterium
GTCCGGAGCTGTCCCCCAACGCTCCCAAGCTGATCAAGATGAAGATCGCTGTGGAGAACATCCGCGACGTCATCGGCTCCGGCGGCAAGGTCATCCAGAAGATCCAGGCCGACTCCGGCGCCAAGGTGGACGTGGAAGAGGACGGCACCATCTATATCTCCGGCAACAACTCTGCCAGTGTGGACGCCGCCAAGAAGGCCATCGACGCCATCGTCTTTGTCCCTGAGGTGGGCAGCCTGTACTTCGGCAAGGTCGTCCGCATTATGAAGTTCGGCGCCTTTGTGGAGCTGGCCCCCGGCAAGGACGGCCTGGTGCACATCTCCAAGCTGGCCAACCACCGTATCGCCACGGTAGAGGACGCGGTGAACATCGGCGACATGATCTGGGTCAAGGTCACCGACATCGACGAAAAGGGCCGTATCAACCTGAGCCACATCGACGCGCTCCGGGAGATCAAGGCCCGGAAGGAGAACCGGTAATCCGGCATAACTCCCCCCAGTTTTTCTGATACTACAAGAGCCGGACATATCCTGTGTCCGGCTCTTGCAACGCTTTTGAAAGGAGCCGCCATGCCTTCCTATCAGATCGAGACTCTCCCCAACGGCGTCCGTGTCCTCACGGAGCCGCTGACCTCCGTTCGCTCCGCTGCCCTGGGTATCTGGGTGGCCACCGGCTCCCGGGACGAGCAGGCGAACCAGTCAGGGGCCGCCCACTTTATCGAGCATATGCTGTTCAAGGGGACAAGCACCCACACCGCTGCCCAGATGGCCGCCCGGATGGACGCCATCGGCGGACAGATCAACGCCTTCACCACCAAGGAGTGCACCTGCTTTTACGTCCACACCCTGGACAGCCATCTGATGGAGGGCTTGGATATCCTGACCTCCATGTTCTTCGACGCCAAATTTGCCCAGGAGGACGTGGAGACGGAGCGGGGCGTGGTGCTGGAGGAGATCGGGATGTACCGGGACGACCCCGGCGACGTGTGCAGCGAACGGCTCAACGCCGCCGTCTTCCGGGGCACTCCCCTGGCCCGGCCCATCCTGGGGCGGAAGGCCACCTTGGACAGGATGTCCGGGGACTGGCTGCGGGACTACAAGGAGAGCCACTACCTGCCCGACCGGGTGATCGTGGCCCTGTCCGGCTCCTACAGCGACGAGGTGGTGGAGGAGATCCGTCGCCGTTTCTCCCAAATGACCCCCGGTACGGCTCCCCGCCGGAGAGCGGGCCGCTACCGCCCCGCCGTCACCCTCAAGCGCAAGGCCACGGAGCAGAACCAGCTCATCCTGGCCTTTCCCTCCATCGACAGCGCCGACCAGGACCGGTACGGTCTCCAACTGCTCAGCTCCATGCTCGGCGGCGGGATGTCCTCCCGGCTGTTCCAGACCGTCCGGGAGGAGCAGGGCCTGTGTTACAACATCTACACCTACGGCTCCAGCTACGAGGACACGGGTATCTTCTGCATCGGCACCGCCCAGAGCCGGGACACGGAGGAGCAGGCCATCGCCAGCATCCGCAGCGTGGTGGACGACTTTCTTCAGCACGGCGTCTCCCGGGAGGAGCTGGACCGGGCGCGGGAGCTGTCCAAGGCCAACGTCCTCATGGCGCTGGAATCCACCACAGCCCATATGAACCACCTGGCCCGCTCCGTCCTCCAGGACGGCTATGTGATGAGCCCGGAGGAGATCATCGCCGCCTACGACGCCGTGACCCGTGAGGAGGTTCACGATCTGGCGGCCCGGACCTTCCGCTGGGAGGAGGCCTCCCTGTCCGTGGTGGGCCGGACGGCGGAGGAGGAGCAGTACCGGCGGCTGCTGGGACAATAATACCGTCTTTCCCGGCCCCGGCAAATTCCCTCCGCCGCTATTGACATCAACGTTGGCCTGTGGTATAGTTGCATTGTGGCTTAGTCTGTAACAACTAACACAGGCTTTTCAATCGGTTATATCCTACAAACCACCAAGAAATACGTTTGAAGAAGGGGTATCACATGAAGATTTTAGAGATTCAGTCCGTAGTCGGCCGCCAGATCATCGATTCCCGCGGCAACCCCACCGTTGAGGCGGAGGTCCGCCTGGCAGACGGCACCGTCGCCCGCGGCACCGCTCCCAGCGGCGCTTCCACCGGCCAGTTCGAGGCTCTGGAGCTTCGTGACGGCGACAAGAGCAAGTTCGGCGGCAAGGGCGTGACCAAGGCAGTCGCCAACATCAACGGCCCCATCGCCAAGGCTGTCGTGGGCATGAACGCCATCGACACCTATGCCGTAGACGCCGCTATGCTGGCTGTTGACGGCACCAAGGACAAGAGCAACCTGGGCGCCAACGCTATCCTGGCTGTCTCCATCGCCGTGGCCCGTGCCGCTGCCGACTCCCTGGGCCTGCCTCTGTACCGGTTCCTGGGCGGCGCCAACGCCACCAAGCTGCCCCTGCCCATGATGAACATCCTCAACGGCGGCGCTCACGCCACCAACAGCGTGGATGTCCAGGAGTTCATGATCATGCCCGCCGGCGCCTCCAGCTTCAGCGAGGGCCTGCGTATGTGCACCGAGGTATTCCATGCTCTGCAGAAGGTGCTCAAGGGCAAGGGCCTGTCCACCGGCGTAGGCGACGAGGGCGGCTTCGCTCCTGACTGCGCTTCCGATGAGGAGGCCATCGAGTTCATTCTGGAGGCCATTCGTCAGGCCGGTTACGAGCCGGGCAAGGACTTCGTCCTGGCTCTGGACGCCGCTTCCAGCGAGTGGAAGGGCGAGGCTGCCGGTCAGTATCATATGCCCAAGTGCGGCAAGGACTATACCAGCGACGAGCTGATCGAGCACTGGAAGCGTCTGGTGGACAAGTATCCCATCATCTCCATCGAGGACGGCCTGGATGAAGAGGACTGGGAGGGCTGGCAGAAGCTGACCGCCGAGCTGGGCGACCGGGTCCAGCTGGTGGGTGACGACCTGTTCGTCACCAACACCGAGCGTCTGGCCAAGGGCATCTCCCTGGGCTGCGGCAACTCCATCCTCATCAAGCTGAACCAGATCGGCTCTGTCAGCGAGACTATGGAGGCCATCAAGATGGCTCACAAGGCCGGTTACACCGCCGTCACCAGCCACCGCTCCGGCGAGACTGAGGACACCACCATCGCTGACCTGGCCGTTGCTCTGAACACCTGCCAGATCAAGACCGGCGCTCCCAGCCGCAGCGAGCGCGTTGCCAAGTACAACCAGCTGCTGCGCATCGAGGAGGAGCTGGGCGCCGCCGCTCAGTGGCCCGGCTTCGACGCCTACAACGTCAAGCGCTGAGACATATCCCCTGATTGAAGCTCTGTACCCCCGGTGGGACATCCGTTCCGCCGGGGGATTTTTCTGCCTGAACGCAAAGAAACATCGTTCCGGCGCAGCTGCGAGGTTTCTCTGTCCTCCGCAGCTGCGCCGGAACGATTCTGCGTCCTTATTATGATGTGAC
>JAJBTD010000091.1 GCA_020861055.1 Clostridiales bacterium
GTGTCCTGATACTCGTCGATGAGGACATAGCGGAACTTGTTCTGCCAGTAGCTGCGCACCTCCCCCTGGGTCAGCAGGAGGCGGACGGTATGGAAGATCAGATCGTCAAAGTCCAGGGCGTCGGCGTCCTTCAAGCGTTTCTCGTAGTCCACGTAAATTTTCGCCATCTGGATGAGCCGGAGGTCCCCCTCCTGCTGGCACTCCCGGAGCCAGTCCTCCGCCATCAGCATCCGGTCCTTGGCCTTGGAGATGTAGTTCATCACCGTCCGGGGAGAATAGCTCTTCTCGTCCAGGTTCCGGTCCTTCAAAATGCCCTTGATGACCCGCTTGGCGTCGTCCGTGTCGTAGATGGTGAAGGAGCGGGAGAAGCCCAGGGGCTCAATGTCCCGCCGGAGGATGCGGACGCAGGCGGAGTGGAAGGTGGCGGCCCAGATGTCGTTGGCGGAGGGGCCCAGCTTCCGCTCCAGCCGCTCCTTCAATTCCCCGGCGGCCTTGTTGGTGAAGGTGATGGCCAGAATCGACCAGGGGGCGGCGGGGTCGAGCCGGCACAGCTGCTCCATCCGGGGCCGCCCGCTCTCCTCCGGGGCGACGAGAAAGCCCTCCAGCGCCGCCAGATCGTCCGGCGTCACCCAGTCGGGCACGTCGTTCTCCTGGGGGTCGGAGGCCCGGCCGTATTTGATGAGATTTGCCACCCGGTTGATGAGGACGGTGGTCTTGCCGCTGCCCGCCCCGGCCAGGAGCAGGAGGGGGCCCTCGGTGGCCATGACGCCCCTCTGCTGCTCCGGGTTCAGGTGCTGGAACTCTCCGGCGATGAACGCCCTGCGGGCCTGGCAGAAGCGGGCGGCTTGCACTTCGTTCAACATAGCGTTTTCTGTCTCTCCCTCTCGTTTGATTCTGTCTCTATTTTACGATATTTCCGGGTCAGGGTCAAATAAATTTGCGGGAGCGCTACGGCGGGGCGACGCAAAAGCCCCGCCCGTCAGACAGCTCTGACGGACGGGGCACAGCTCAGCGGACAACCGCCCTGTTTTCAGCGCAGGCGGATGATCTTCGCCGGGCACTTTTCCGCGCACTTGCCGCAGCCGACGCACTTTTCGTAGTCGATGTGGGCAAGGTTGTTGGTCAGGGTGATGGCCCCCTGGTCGCACTGGCGGACGCACAGGCCGCAGCCCAGGCAGCCCACGTCGCACAGGGCCTTCACCGTCTTGCCCTTTTCCGTGCTGCTGCACCGGACGGCGTAGGTGCTCCGGTCGGGCACCAGCTCGATGAGGTGCTGCGGGCAGGCCTTCACACAGCTGCCGCAGGCCACGCACCTGGAGCGGTCCACCACGGCCACACCATTTACCACATGGATGGCGTCGAACTGGCAGGCAGCCACGCAGCTGCCATAGCCCAGACAGCCCTGCTGACAGGCGCGGATGCCCTTGCCGGGCAGGGTGCCCGCCGCCTCGCAGGTCTCGATGCCGATATAGTTGCACTTGACCTTCATCACATCGCAGGTGCCCGCGCACTTGACAAAGGCCACCATCTTTTCGCCGCTGTCGGCGCTGACCCCCATGATGGCGGAGATCTTGTCCGCCACAGGCGCGCCGCCCACGGGGCAGGCGTTCACCGGGGCCTCGCCCTTGACGATGGCCGCCGCCACAGCGTCACAGCCGGCGAAGCCGCAGCCGCCGCAGTTGTTGCCGGGCAGACACTCCCGGACGGCGGCCTCCCGCTCGTCCGTCTCCACGTGGAAGGTCTCGCTGACGAACACCAGCATCAGGCCCACCAGCAGACCGATGACCGCGAGGATGAGGATGCTGGACAGAATCATTGTCATTGTTCATCCTCCTCTCAGGCCAGGCCGCTGAAGCCATAGAACGCGATGGCCATCAGCGCAGCGCTGAGCAGCACGATGGGCGCGCCCTGGAACGCCTTGGGAATGTTCTCGTTGTAGGCCAGGCGCTCCCGGATGCCCGCCAGGACGACGATGGCCAGGGTGTAGCCCACCGCGGTGCCGAATCCGGCCAGGACGCTCTCGATGAAGTTGTAGCCGTCGGTGACGTTGTTCAGGGCCACGCCCAGCACGGCGCAGTTGGTGGTGATCAGGGGCAGGTAGATGCCCAGGGCGCTGTGGAGGGCGGGGACCGCCTTTTTCAGGAACATCTCCACCATCTGCACCAGGGCAGCGATGACCAGGATAAAGACGATGGTCTGCAAATAGCTCAGTCCCAGAGGCGCCAGCACGAAGTCATAGAGCAGGTTGGCGACGCCGGAGGCGATGGTCATGACGAAGATGACCGCAGCCCCCAGGCTGCCCGCCGTCTCGATCTGCTTGGAGACGCCCAGGAAGGAGCAAAGCCCCAAAAACTGGTTCAGCACCACGTTGTTGACCAGCGCGGTGGTGATCACGATCATAAGCAACGATGTCATACCCGCTCACCCTCCTTTGTCTCCTGGTTTGCCCGTTGCTCGCAGGACTTGCCGCAGGTGGCGCAGCAGCCGTCGCAGCCCTCCACCTTTTCGTTGGCGGCGGTGTCGATGTGGGCGCCGTTCATGACGGCGATGATAATGGCCAGCACCAGGAAGGCGCCGGGGGCCTTGACCAGAATGGACACCGGCTCATAGAAGTCGGGCATGACCTGGACCCCGAACAGGGTCCCCGCGCCGAACAGCTCCCGGACGATGCCGATGAGGGTCAGGGCCAGGGTGAAGCCCAGGCCCATGCCCAGGCCGTCCATGACGGACAGCAGGGGCGGGTTCTTGGCGGCGTAGGCCTCCGCCCGGCCCAGGATGATGCAGTTGACCACGATCAGGGGGATGTAGATGCCCAGGGCGTCATAGAGAAAGGGGATGTACGCCTGGATGAGCAGCTGGATCACCGTCACCAGGGAGGCCACAATGACGATGTACGCCGGCAGGCGCACCTGATCGGGGATGACCTTCCGCAAGGCGGAGATAATCAGGTTGGAGAGGATGAGCACCGCCAGGGTGGAGACGCCCATGCCGAAGCCGTTGACCGCCGAGGTGGTGACCGCCAGGGTGGGGCACATGCCCAGCATCATGATAAAGGTGGGGTTCTCCTTGACGACGCCGTTATAGATGCGTTCCGTATATTTGTTCATCTGGTTCCCCTCCTCACTGAATGTAGTTGGCGAAGAAGTCGATGGCGGCGTTGACCGCATTGACCACCGCGCCGGAGGTGGTGGAAGCGCCGGAGATGGAGTCGATCTCGTCCTCCGCCGTGGAGCCGCCGTTCTTGTTCAGGGTGAAGGAATCCACCTGAACGCCGATAAACTGCTCCTTGAAGCTGTCCTCGTCCACGCGCATACCCATGCCCGCCGTCTCGTTGAGCTCGGTGAAGGAGATGCCCAACATCGTCCCGTCCGTTTCGATGCCCCCCGTCATGGTGATGTT
>JAJBTD010000163.1 GCA_020861055.1 Clostridiales bacterium
CCATTATAACAATTCTACTATACCCGATCCGGCGACAATGGCAAATGCTTTCCGAAAGTCACTCGGTCTGTAGGCTGCAAAACGCTCAAATCATGCCCCGCTCCAGGAAATCCGAACGGAACCGCTGCTGAGCAAACTGGGTCACCGCCTCCTCATATCGCTGGGCCGCCAGGAGAAAAGCTCTCCCCTCACTGGTGAGCACAGTCCGCCCGCCATTTTTGCCGCCTCGCCTGCGTTCCACCACCGGATAGCCCAGCTCCTCCTCCAGATAATTGATCATATTCCACGCCTTGCTCACCGACAGGGCCATCTGGTCACAGGCATGGCGAAGGTTTTCTGTGTCAGACAGGAGGAACAACAGGAGTTTGAGCCGGTCATTGAAGAATGGGTTTTCCCGCTCAAACCGAATCTGAATGTAGGGATGGAGAATGGCCCGGTTGTGCCGGGTGATCTGGGCGTCCAGCTGGCCCTGGTCATGGGCGCTGGTCAGGATCCCCTCGTCCTCCACGTTCACCCGAACGCGCCGCTCCTCCATCGTTCGAAGCGCCCCCCGAAGGCCGTTTTCCCCATGCCAGGCACAAATTTCCGGAATAACGGCAGTAGAGAGCAGCACCGGATGTCCTCCCCTGCCCTGATAGACCGGGGTGACGATATCGCCGGGAGTTTCCCGAAGGCGAAGCAGCGTCTCCGGGACGAACATGGGAGCGGTCACCGGAGTATAGGCCACCCGGCCGCACTTGTCAGCCAGATAGGTCAGCCCGGTCCGGACGGCATCCATGGGTTCCCTTGCCTCGCTGTGGAGGAAGATGACGCCATAATCCGAAAGCTGATATCGGACCATCTCCTCCTCTGCCCCGGTGAGGACGACGATGGGAAAGATGCCCGCCTGCTGGAAGGTCAGTACGATACGCTTTAGAATGGTGATGGAGCCCGCCTGGCGCTGGGAGAGCGCACCGCTGGGGCTGGCCGCCTCGATGAGTCCCGCCGCCTGACTGATCTGCATAATCGTGACCCTCTTCCTTCATTTTCTCATATTGTATCACAGTTCAAGACATCGGGCAACGGGCATCCTCATCCCTGCCCATGGAAAAATCCGGCGCTTTCCGCCTGTCGTCGAAAAGCGCCGGATAAAAAGATACGGTATTTAGTTGATCAGCTCCATGACCTCCCGCCACATATCCACAGAGGGGTTGCTGTCATAGTTGATGGTCTCTGCATACTCATAGCCGCTCCAGACGGCGGCGGTATACTTATCCGTATAGCCCACGAACCAGCGGTCAAAGTCGTCATTGGTAGTACCGGTTTTTCCGGCTACCGTGACGCCCTCGATCTGAGCGTCCTCGCCGGTGCCGTTTTCCACCGCGTTCTGTAGCATTTCGTCCATATCCTGAACGGTGGATTCCTTCAGCACCGCCTCACCCTCGGCGTAGCCCGTAACGATAGCGCTGCCGTTGGCGTCGTAGGTGATGCTATAGCCGTCCTGGGCGAGAATGACCTCCCCCTCGCTATTGGTGACAACGGTATAGACGTAAGGCTCCACATAAATACCGTCTCTGGCAAAGACGGCATAGGCCGCCGCCATCTCATAGACGGAGACGCCGTCCGTCAGACCGCCCAGGGCCAGAGGGCCAAAGTCCAGGTCTGACTTGTACTTGCCGGAGGTGGTGATCCGCTCCTCCACCAGACTGGTGATGCCGAAGCGATCCTGGAGGAAATTGAAGGAGTACTGGATACTGACCCGCTGGAGCAGCTGCACCGCTATGGTGTTCAGCGACTCCTGAAGGCCATACTCCACGGTAACGAGGTTGCCCGTAGGCTTCTTCCCGGAGTTGCTGGTGGGATAGAGGGTGCCGTCGCTGAGACGTATCTGGCTGTCCTCCAGCAGAGAATCCGGCGTGACCAGCCCCATTTCCAGGGCAGGCGCATAGACCGACAACGGCTTGATAGAGGAACCTGGGGGCCGGAGGGTCTGAGTGGCTACGTTCCAAACCCGGTTGCCCGTCTTTTCTCCCGATGCGTTGGAGACCGCCACCACCGCCCCGGTGTTGTTATCGATGACGACCACAGAGGACCACAGATCCTGCCCACCGTCTGACTTGTGGCCGCTCAGGGTCGCGCTGTCCGTATAGGCCTCGTCCACCGCCGCCTGAACCGTTGGGTCAAGGCAGCTGTAAATTTTCAGTCCGCCGGAGTAGATGAGCTGACTGGCCGTCTCGCTGTCCAGATCATAGGTTTCCATCAGATCGGAAATAACGGCGGAAATGACCGTCTCGGTATACCAGGAGTAGTAATCGCTAGAGGTAACCGTCGTCTCCTCCTCCACCTCGGTATCGTCCTTGGAGGCCAGCACCAGCTCCTCCGCCTTGGCTGCGTCCCGCTCCTCCTCGGTGATATAGCCCTGCTCGCACATCTGGTCCAGGACCAGGCAGCGGCGTCTCAGGTTGTTCTCCGGGTGGGTGGAGGGGTTATACGCAGAGGGATTGTTGGTGATAGAGATCAGAGCGGCGCACTCCGCCAGACTCAGCTCCTCCAAATCCTTGCCAAAGTAGGTCTGTGCCGCCGTATAGATGCCATAGCAGTTGGTGCCGTTATAGGACCCCAGATAGATCTTGTTCAGATACCACTCCAGCGTCTCTTCCTTCGTGTGGGTACTGTCAAATTCCAACGCCTCAAAAATTTCCAGCACCTTCCGCTTCACCGTCGTCTCGGTGTTGTTGGTCAGGTTTTTGATCAGCTGCTGAGTGATGGTGGAGCCGCCCTCCTGCCGCTGACCGGTGAGCATATAAAATGCCGCCGCCGCCGTTCGCGTCCAGTCCACCCCGTTGTGTTCCCAGAAGCGCTTGTCCTCAATGGCCACCGTGGCGTTGATCAGGTTCTGGGGAATGTCCTCATAGGACACCCACACCCGGTTTTCCGACTGATAAAGGGTCTCCTCTGTCTGAAAGGTCCCGGTACTCTCATCGTAATAGTAGATAGCGGAGGTCAGGTCTGTGTCCGAGCGGACCAGAGACAGCGCGGCGTTAGCCTCCTCCGCCTCAGGGACCACCACTGTCTGGACATAACTGGCTGCATACACCGCCAGAATAGCCGCCGTAGCCGCTCCGATGAGCAGAATGGTCCCCAATATCATCAGGACCCATTTCAATATTCCCTTGAGCACCCTACCGGCCATGCCGGATTGTTCACTTGCCATATCCTGTTCCTCCGGGAATGTACCGGCAGTGCTGCCGGAGCAAACTCACTCATGATAGTATAGCACATATGCCAAACAAATGCAAATTTGACGCATCCGAACCGGACCTTGTAGGTGTTACAATGATGCTTAACAGATAAGAGAAAAAAAGAGTAGCGAATAG
>JAJBTD010000165.1 GCA_020861055.1 Clostridiales bacterium
TCTGGTGCTTCGTTTTGTTTCACGTTGTTTAATTTACAAGATACACGCCTCGCCGTTCGTTTGGTGAACAGCTTATTTAGTATATCAGCTTCCGTTCCGGTTGTCAAGAACTTTTTCGGCTTCCCGAACTTTTTTCTTTCAACCGACGGCGACGATATGCCTCTCCCGACCTTCCCAGGCGCCTCAGCGCTCCGTTTCCGTCGAGAGCAATCGTTATTATACGAGTTGATTTCCCGTTTGTCAACCCCCTTTTTCTCTTTTTCCGGCACTTTTTTCTTCTATTTTCTTTTGCTAAATATAGGGGATTTCACCGTTCTCCGCCCCCAGATATTGTGTCATATCCTCCGTCTCACTCGCAGGAGGAGACAGGCCGAAAGCGGAAGTCCATAGCAAATAACGGCGTTCCATCCCTGTAGGCCCTTCCATAGCTCCTGTAGCTCAAAGGTGGCCGAATCCATCCACGCCGCCCCCAGGATGACGACCACCCCCGCGCCACAGATCAGCCAGCGACGGCTGCCCCCGCGCCACAGCTCCTTCCCATATTCCCCTATGGCGCAGACCTGCGCTGCCAGCATCGCCAGGTCGGAGAACACCCAGACCGCCGCCACAATCGCCTCGATTCGTTCGGTGATCTCCCCCAGGGTCACCTCCTTCGCCATACTGAAAAAAGGGGTCTGGAGCCGGATCGCCGTCTGCCAGCCGAACAACCCGATTATGACCGCGCCCACCGCTGACAGCAGCAGACACAGCAGAGAGAACCATGCCGCCAGGATTTTCTCCCCCTGTCCATGCTCAGACGTTCTTCCTTTACAATATAGGATAGGGACGCTGAACCCCAGGACGGAGAGCACCGGCCCGGCGGACAGAAGCAGCCCGTCCCATCCCTGGAGCCACACCGGCCAGAGATGGTACAGCCGCACCTCCCGGACGCCCAGGAGAATCACCAGTCCGACTGTGATGACCAGCACATAGAAGAACAGCCTTCCCATCCGGCAGACAGTGGCAAATCCCCGGCAGCTCACCAGACAGACCACCGCCATCATCACCACCAGAAACAGCCAGATGTTGGTGTCCGTGTAAATGGAGGAGACAAAGCTCTCCCCATACAGCCGCAGGTTGAACGCTCCCATCACCGCCAGCCACAGGGCGGTCGCCGCCGTCAGCAGTCCGCCCAGACCCGCTCCATAGGCCAGCCGGTACATCTGAGGAATCCCCGCCGTCCGGGGCAGCCGCCGGAAGGTCCTCCCCAGCGCCCACAGCGCCAGCAGAAACACCGGCAGCGCCAAAAGGGGCGCTGCCCAGCCGCCCTCCCCTGCCAGCGGACCTGTCTCCTCCGGAATCACCCGGAGCAGCGGGGCCAGCAGACCGCAGAACAGCAATATCGCCATCTGTCGGGTCGTCATCCGTTCCTGTTCCATCCGTCACGCTCCCTCTTCCATGGGCAGGTCTACGTCGTAGCTCCGCTCCACCCTGCCCTCTGCCATCGCCCGCAGCTCCACTGTGGGGAACCAGTCCTCCCAGTGTGCCAGCAGCCGTGTGCTGTGGGCCGGGCACTGATACACCAGCTGCCGCCGGATGTGGAGAAAATCCGCCCCATCCCCCTGGCTCCGGTCCAGCGCCGCCTGTGCCAATCCTGCCACCTGGCTGAGAAAGCCCTGCTCCAGCGCCTCCAGCACCGTCGTGTCCGTCAGATCCGCCCAGCCGGTGAGCTCATTCAGCTCTCCCTGCACCTCCAGCCGGGCGGTCACAGCGGTCAGTCGGCCTGTCTCGTCAAATTCCGGCTCCCACCGGCACTGGGACAGCACCAGCCGTATCCCCGCCACCGTCCCGTTGGGCAGCTCCACCTGAAACCGGTCCAGCTGGTCCCACCCGGAGAGCAGAGACGCCCCCCTGGACTCCTCCCCGGTCAGCGTCCCCGTCAGTTTCTGGTCCGTCAGATAGGCCAGGCCGGTCAGGTGGATCTCCCGTTCCGGCTGCTCTCCCTGGCTCTCCGGGTCGTAGTCCGGGTTGTCCGCCAGCTCCAGCACCGGGAGGAGGGCCACCCCGTTGTCCTCCGTCTCTGCCAGATAGGCTCGGACGGTAAAGGGCCAGTCCTTTCCCCCATAGGTGCGGTTTTGGCTGATCGACTCCAGCCGGTCGGTGAGGGCGGTGGTCTTGGAGGAGGTCATCCGCAGGGCATTCTCCCCGGTATCCCCCGCCAGGAGGAACAGCCGCGTCCCCAGCCGCATGGAGAAGTCCCGCTCCAGAAAGTCCGCCAGGCCCTCGATGCCCTCTCTGGCCAGCACCTCCCCGATGACGCAGTCCGACAGATGGCCCATCTCCACATAGCCGTCGCTCTCCGTCTGGAGGGCCTGGACGCTGCCGAACACTGTCAGCCCCTGTTGGCTCAGGAGAAGGGGAATCGTGTCCGGGTCCTCATTCTGCTGCTGTAAGCCCCCGGAGAGGGTCACCTGAATCAAATCCTCCTCCCCCACGTCCAGCGCCATGGTGCGCATGAGCCTGACCTGGGTGATATCCCTGGCCCAGGGCAGCAGGTCGCTGCTGCTCCCGGAGAGGAGCAGATACAGCCCCAAGGCCAATATCAGCAGCAGTCCTCCCTTTTTTCGTCCTGTCACCCTCGCTTCCTCCAATTCTCTGTGTTTAGTTCGGTGGGCCGGAGCTTGTCCTCCGGCGTCGGGCGGCGCAGGATGGGGCCTCCCTCCAGGGCGTTCCGCCCAGGCGTACCAAAGGGGCCGAGATAGGGAAAGCCGTGGTCCTCCAGCCCCGCCAGATGGGCGGTCAGCAGCGCCGCCCCTATGGTCACCCCAAACAGTCCCGCCAACGCCGCCAGCAGGGCCAGCAGCAGCCGCCACAGCCGCAGGGCGTTGGCAAAATCCTGGTCCGGGACGGTGAATCCCGCCACCCCGGCCACCGCCACCACAATGACCACCACGGGGGAGACGATCTTGGCGTCCACCGCCGCCTGCCCCACCACCAGGCCGCCGATGATGGACACCGTCTGTCCGATGGTCTTGGGGAGCCGCTGTCCCGCCTCCTGCAAAATCTCAAAGGCCACCAGCAGGCCGATCACCTCAAAGGCGGTGGGAAAGGGGACGTCCTGCTTGCTGGCGATGATGGACAAGGCCAGACTGGTGGGGATCAGCTCAAAGTGGAACTCCGCCACGGCGATATAGAATCCGGGGAGCAGCAGGGTGACGACGACGCAGACATACCGCAGCACCCGGAGCACCGTAGCCGCCAGCCAGTGATAACTCCTGTCCTGAGGCGCTTTCAGAAACAGGCTCACGTCTCCCGGAAGCAGCGCCCCCACCGCCAGCCCGTCGATGAGCAGGGCCACCCGCCCCTCCAGCAGCCC
>JAJBTD010000016.1 GCA_020861055.1 Clostridiales bacterium
GCCAGGAGAGCCGTCGGGCCACCCCACGGCTGGAGGGAGAGACGGGGGAGGCCGCCCGGCGCCGGGAGGTGGGCTGGCTCAACCTGAACTGGTTCATGACCGGGCTGCTGGACCGAAAGGACCGGATGAGTATGTACTCCGGCCTGGAGGTCCGGGTGCCTTTCTGCGATCACCGACTGGTGGAGTACGTCTGGAACATCCCCTGGGAGATGAAGAGCAGGGACGGAGTGCGCAAGCAGGTGCTCCGGGACGCCGCTATCGGTCTGCTGCCGGAAGACGTGCGCAACCGGCCCAAGTCCCCCTACCCCAAGACCCATAACCCCCAGTTCGAGATCCTGGCCCGGACGCGGCTGCGGGAGATCCTCTCCGACCCCAACGCTCCCATCCATGCGGTCGTCAACCGCAGAGCGCTGGAGGAGGGACTGCTCTCTGACGCCGGGGACTACGGACGGCCCTGGTTCGGTCAGCTCATGGCAGGCCCTCAGATGATCGCCTGGCTCATCCAGCTCAACGGATGGATGGAGCGGTATCATATGAGCCTGTGACAAAGGCCGCCGCACCCTGCGGGAAGGCGCAGGGTGCGGCGCATCCCGGCGGGAGAACGGATTTCCCCTGTTTTCCCGGATATCCCTCTTGCCAAGCGATGAAAAATAGGATAAAATAAGATTGTAAAATACGGTTCCGGCGTGCGCTGTGCAATACCGGAAGTGAGAACCTGATTTGGAGGCTGAGAAAATGATTACAGCAGGCGATTTCAGAAATGGCGTCACCTTTGAGTATGAGGGAAAGGTCATGCAGGTGGTAGAGTTCCAGCACGTTAAGCCCGGCAAGGGCGCAGCGTTTGTCAGAACCAAGATGAAGAACGTGATTACCGGCGCTGTCACTGAGACTTCCTTCAACCCCACCGCCAAGTTCGAGTCCGCCTATATCGAGCGGAAGGTGATGGAGTATAGCTACTCCGACGGCGACCTGTACTACTTCATGGACGTGGAAACCTATGACATGATCCCTCTGAACCGGGATCAGCTGGGCGATTCCTTCCGCTTCGTGAAGGAGAACACCGAGTGCAAGGTGCTGTCCTACAAGGGAAACGTATTCGGCATCGAGGCTCCCAACTTCATGGATCTTGAGGTGGTGGAGACTGAGCCGGGACTCCGGGGCGACACGGCGACCAACGTCACCAAGCCCGCCAAGCTGGAAACGGGCGCTGAGATTCGCGTGCCCCTGTTCATCAACGTGGGCGACCGTATCCAGGTGGATACCCGTACGGGCGAGTATCTCTCCCGCAGCAAGTGAGCAGGCCTCTTTGACGGAAAGGAGATGCTTTCATGTCTTTGACGGAAAAAACAGCCTATCTCCAGGGACTGGCAGACGGAATGGGCATGAGTGCCGATCAGTCCGATGAGCAGCGGCTGCTGCTGGCAATCATTGATGCGCTGAGCGATGTGGCCGCCCATGTGGAGGAGAATACGGACTCTGTCTCCGCTCTGGCCGATGAGTTGGACGAGCTTGACGACGCTGTTTCCGACCTGGAGGAAGCCGTAGGAGAGCTGGCGGATGAGTTCTGTGGAGACGATGACGATGAGGACGACGGCGAAATGGAGACCGAGGCGGAGTACGAGCTGGAGTGCCCCAACTGCGGAGACCCGGTGTATCTGGATGAGGAGACCATTGCCGAGGGCGTGACCGTCTGCCCCAACTGTGGACAAAAGCTGGAGATCGACGTGGGCTTCGACGGCGACGACGAGACAGAAGAGGACGAGTAAGGCCAGATGATATTTTAATCACCATACGAAAAGCCGGGACTGCAACGTGCAGTCCCGGCTTTTCGTATGTACCTAAGCAAATCAGTTTTGATGGCTGCCTCTTTTTGCCAGGGGCCGCTTGTTGCCCTGGGCGTCTACCACATAGGTGTGATCGAGCTGGCTTCTCAGGGAGGCCTTGACTGCGTCAATGTACTCCCGACGGAGCACGTCCCGCTCTGCCAGCTCTGCCTCGGTCAAACCCTCAGACTTGGCCTTTCGAGCCAGTTCATTGATCCGGTCGATCCGTTCCTGTTTCATACGCTCCCTCCGAATGTTACAGATAGCGCTCTATCTCGATGTTGATCCGTCCCTTTTTGGACAGCCCGCCGGTTTCCGCCAGACGACACCGACCAAGTCCCCGGCAGGAGATCACGTCCCCTGCTTTCAATGCCAGGTCGCTCCGTACCGTTTCCTGCCAGTTGACTGCGACCCGTCCTGCCCGGATAAAATCAGCCATCTTGGCCCGGCTGACGGAAAATCCCACTGCGGCCACTGCGTCGAGACGAAGGGTGGCCACCGTATCGTGAATGCGCTTGACCTCCTGGACGGGGATGTGGAGCTGCTCCAGACCTACCTGTGTCACGGACAGCTTTGTCCGGCCGGCGGAGGTGAGATTTTGCAGCAGCCAGGGCGCAACCTCTGTGAGCACTAGCAGATCGCAGCTGGACGGGGAGACCAGCAGATCGCCCACCGTCTCCCGCTTGATGCCCTGGCCCATGAGAGAGCCGAGAATGTCCCGGTGGGTCAAGTGATCCCCCTGGTACCAGACAGCCCGGAGGACGGTGATGGGCGCCTCGTCAAAGTCCTCCCACTCCATCCAGTCCGGCAGCAGGACGCAAATCTTCCGCTGAGCCTCTTTGTAGCCGCCCCAGAATCGGTGAGGCGGGTCGCCCAGGGCGTGAAAAAGGCTTTCTACGGAGGACTGCTCATCAGGGGAGAGAAAGTGAGTCGCCTGGGGCGTGGAGCGCCGCTGGACAGCCTCCGCTAAATCCCACGCCCGCCCCAGAAGCAGCCGCTCCGTCGGCGTGCGGGACAGCCGGTTCAAGAGCTCTGATCGATTCATCATTCCTGGTCTAATAGGGGAGTGAGCCGCCGATCAGCGGGCCTCATCCTCCAGCACGACATGGGCCTTGAGAAGATTGGTATATCCGGTAGCCCCCAGAGGGACGCCGGCGGTGATGATGATTCGATCACCTGACTGGACCAGACGCTCCTTGACGGCGGTTTCCGCACAGAGGGAGAAAATGCGGTCTGTGGAGCTGACCTCGCCTGTCAGGCAGGGGACGGTGCCCCAGAGCAGATTCATCTGGCGGCGGGTCTTTTCCCGAAGCGTGATGGCGATCACCCCGCAGGCGGGGCGGAACCGGGAGATGAGCCGGGCGGTGTGGCCGGAGGCGGTAGCGGTGACAATGGCCTTTGCGTCCAAATCCATGGCAGTCAGACAGCAGGTGTGGGTGATGGCGTCGCTGATGGCGTTCTGACTGCCGATACCGCTAATCTTCCCGTAACGG
>JAJBTD010000007.1 GCA_020861055.1 Clostridiales bacterium
TGTATAAGATACATGAATTACATATTTGTGTTTTTCGCGTCTATGATCCCCGTGACTGAGCTGCGGGGGGCCATCCCCATCGCCGCAGGGCTGGGTCTGCCTTTAATCCCCTCCGCCATTACCTGCATTCTGGGGAACATGGTGCCGGTGCCCTTTATCATCCTCTTTGTCCGGCGCATCTTCGCCTGGCTGCGCCGGGTGTTTCCCAAGGTGGACGGCATTCTCTCCCGTCTGGAGGGAAAGGCGTATAAGCAGAAGGCGCTCATCGACAAATACAAGCTCCTGGGCCTTTACGTCCTGGTGGCGATTCCCCTCCCCGGCACCGGAGCCTGGACCGGCTCTATGGTGGCGGTGCTGTTCGATATCTCCCTGAAACGGGCTTTCCCCGTCATCTTTGCCGGGGTGGTCACCGCCGGAGTGATCGTAGGGGCGCTCACAGGCGGGGTCGTGGCCCTGCTGTGACCGATTCCGCCCTCCCGCCATAGAATGGTCTGAGGTGAGGGATATGGAACCGATGACCGCCGCCGTGGCCCTGTTGGCCGCCTTTGGGCTGGCCGCGCTGCTCTGGCTGTTTTTTGGACGCTTTCTGCTCCCTGTGGGGGAGCTGTCTCCGGTGGAGGTGCGTCTCCGCCCCGGCCCGGGGCTGGAACAGACCCTCCGGGGTTTGACCTGGCTGTCCGCCGCCGGTCTGCTGGAGAGCCGCATCTCCGTCCTGGGCGTAGGCCTGCTCCCGGAGGAGCGGGCAGAGACCCTTCAAATCCTCCGCCGCTGGCCGGAGGTGGAGATGGTGGAGGGGGAGACATTGTAGGCCCTTCGGCGGATTCGCACACGAAGATTCGTACCCAAAGAAAGGAGGACGTCCTATGCCGGAAGAAACGACCCATCCCGACGGCGAGCGGGAGGTGATCGAGGCCACCGCCCAGGCGGTGGTTTTTCATAACCCGGACAACGGGTACACCGTCCTCCGGGTCACCGGCGGCGGGGATCATTTCACCGCCGTAGGGAATATGCCCTCGGTCAGCCCTGGGGAACTGCTGACTCTGGAGGGAGTGTGGGTCACCCACCCCTCCTTCGGTCAGCAGTTTAAGGCGGACTCCGTCCGCCTCCGTCTCCCCACGGGGACTGAGGCTATCTATCGCTATCTGGCCTCCGGCGTGCTCAAGGGCGTGGGAGAGAAGATGGCGAAAAAGCTGGTGGACCAGTTTGGAGAGGACACCTTTCAGGTCCTGGAGAGCGACCCGGACCGGCTCTCCGCCGTGAAAGGCATCACCCCCAAAAAGGCCAGAGCCATCCAGACGGAGTTCCTCCAAAAGGCGGGGATGCGCAGTCTGCTGGAATTTCTTTCTCAGAACAGTCTCCCCATGGAGCTGGGTCCCAAGCTGTGGAAGCTCTACGGCCCCGGGGCGATGGAAATTCTGCGGGCCAACCCCTACGTGCTGCTGGGGAGCGACCTTGATGTTGACTTTGCCACCGCCGACCAACTGGCCGCCGCCGTGGGTATTCACGCCGACGACGAGCAGCGGGTAGAGGCCGGCGTGCTGTACACCCTGAGCCACAATCTGGACAACGGCCACGTCTTTCTCCCTCAGGACAAGCTGCTCCAGGCGGCGGGCCGGATGCTGAACAACGACCCGGACGTCTCTGTCGGCCCGGAGATGCTGGAGGAGGGCCTGGAGCGGCTGGAGCTGCGCAACCAGGTGGTGCGGCAGCAGGTGCTGGGCCTGGAGGCGGTCTACCGCGCCGACTTGTACGAGGCCGAGGCGTACATCGCCCAGCGTCTCCGGGAGATGGCCCGGTTCGAGCCATTGGCTCCGGAGGATTTGGAGCTGCTCATCTCTCAGGTGGAACGGGAACAGGGCATCCGCTACGCCGCCCAGCAGCGGCAGGCGGTGGAACTGGCCGCCCGTCGTCAAGTCATGCTGCTCACCGGCGGCCCCGGCACCGGCAAGACCACTACCCTCAAGGGGATTCTTGCCTGCTTTGAACAGATGGGGCTGAAAACCCTGCTGGCCGCCCCCACCGGGCGGGCGGCGAAGCGTCTGGGAGAGCTGTGCGGCGCAGAGGCCTCCACCATTCACCGGATGCTGGAGGCGGGATACGACCAGGACACCGGAAAGCTGGCCTTTCTCCACAATGAGGACGATCCCCTTTCCGCCGGTGCCATCATTGTGGACGAGATGAGCATGGTGGACATTCCTCTTATGGACGCCCTGCTCCGGGCAGTCCCCAGTGAGTGCCGCCTGGTGTTGGTGGGGGACCCGGACCAGCTTCCCAGCGTGGGGCCGGGGCAGCTCTTTGACCATCTCATCCGCAGTGAGGTCATCCCCACGGTGAAGCTCACGGAGATCTTCCGCCAGGCCCAGCAGTCCCAGATCATCATGGGCGCTCATCAGGTGAACCAGGGCATCCTGCCTCCCCTGGTGAACCGGAGGGGCAATCAAGACTTCTTTTTTCTTCGCCGTATTCAGGGGGAACAGGCGGTGCAGACTATCGTAGAGCTGTGCCGTGACCGGCTGCCCAACAAGATGGGCATTCCCGCCGATCAGATACAGGTGCTCTCCCCCACCCGCCGCCACGTCACCGGCACTTCCAACCTGAACAATGCCCTCCAGCAAGCGCTGAATCCCTCCTCTCCGGACAAGGGAGAGGTGAAATTCGGCTCGGTGGTCTTTCGCACAGGAGACCGGGTCATGCAGATTCGGAACAACTATGATATTATCTGGCGGGAGGCGGACAGCCTCAAGGGGGGCATGGGTATCTTCAACGGGGACATCGGCACCGTCCTCTCCGCCGACTCACGGGAGCGGACGCTCCGGGTGAGCTTCGACGGCCGGGTGGTGGAGTACACCTCCGACCTGCTGCCGGAGCTGGAGCTGGCCTATGCCATGACGGTACACAAGTCCCAGGGCAGCGAGTACCGGGCGGTCATCCTGGCCGCCGTCAGCGGGGCCCCCATGCTGCTGACCCGTGGTATCCTCTACACCGGCATCACCCGTGCCAGAGACCTGTTTATCGTCGTTGGAGACGAGCAGGTGCTGGCGAAAATGGTGGAGAACAACCGCCAGACCCGGCGCTACAGCGGCCTCCGGTCACGCCTCACCGGAGAGACTCCGCCGGCAGAGGAGCCTCCATCTTGAACGTCGGAGCGGTCCAAAAGAAAGCAGAAAACGCAGCCTTCTCTTCCATTTTGGCAGGGTAGTCTGCGCTATTGTGCTGCGAAAGTTCAGGCCCGGACTTTTTCC
>JAJBTD010000141.1 GCA_020861055.1 Clostridiales bacterium
CCATGTGGATGGCGCAGGAGCCGGCGAAGTCATGGATGCCCAGCTGTGCCACCCAGCCGCCGCCCCAGATCCAGTGTGCCTCGATGGGATAGATCAGGCCGGAGATGACGGCGGAATAGATGCAGTAGGAGAGGAACTTGGTGCGCTCCGCCATGGCGCCGGAGACGATGGTGGCGGTGGTGGCGCAGAAGACCAGGTTGAACACGAAGTTCGACCAGTCGAAGCTCTCATAGGCGGTGAAGATGTCCAGACCGGGCTTTCCGATCAGGCCCATCATATCCTCTCCCAGCAGCAGGCCGAAGCCGATGAGGATAAACATGACGGTGCCGATGCAGAAGTCCATCAGGTTCTTCATCAGGATATTGCCTGCGTTCTTGGCGCGGGTGAAGCCGGTCTCCACCATGGCGAAGCCCGCCTGCATCCAGAACACCAGCGCAGCGCCGATGAGGAACCAGACGCCGAAGGTCTGCTCTGAGATCATACTCAGGATCGTAGATTCATCCATTGATTTTCCCTCCCAAAAAAGTGGACGTGTTCCCCGTTTCTCCCCCGGAAAACACGCCCTTGTGTTGACAATTACTGTTCTGTTCTTCGCTCTTGCTGCAGCGTTACAACGCAAACGGGGCCGGAAATCTTTTTCGATTTCTGGCCCCGTTGCCTTGATGTCATGCAGTTTACCACATTTTTGCAGGAAGTCAATAGGCCAAGTTCATTTTTGGCGGATATTATGAATTTACAGCCTGCTTATTTTGAATTTTATGCAATTTCGATTTATGTTTCTGTCATTTTCGAAAGTATTATAACACAACAGGGATGTGATAGTCGATCTCCGCCTCCCCCGGAGCCACCCGGCAGCCCAGGGCCAGAATACGCACCCCGGCGGCATGGGCGTCCCTGAGGGCCTGGCCGAAGGCGGGATGCGTCTCGTCGTTGGGACGCATGGCGCGAATGCCCTCCATCTGCACCACGAAGCAGAGCCAGGGGGTGAAGCCCTCGTCCAGCGCCCGAATCAGCCCCTGGATGTGCTTCACGCCCCGCTGGGTGGGGGCGTCCGGGAAATAGGCCACGTCGTCCCGCTCCAGCGTCACCCCTTTCGCCTCTATGAGATGCCGAACCGCTCCGTCCTCCACCAGAAAGTCAAAGCGGGAATCCCCGTGGGTAAATTCCGGACAGATACGGGCTGCGGGGCCGAACAGCCCGGAGCTTGGCAGGTACTCCTCCAGGATGCGGTTGGGGGCTTGGGCGTCCATATTGATCAGCCGCTCTCCCTTCCACACGGCCACCAGGTCATAGGCCGTCCTGCGCCGGGGATTGTCCGACCGCACCAGGCAAACTCTGGCTCCCGGCACCAGCAGCTCCCGGCAGCGGCCGGTATTTTTCACATGGACGGTCTCCTCCCGGCCCTCCAGCAGCACCTGAGCGATGAACCGGTTGGGCCGGGACAGAAAGATTCCCTCCGTCAGATTGGGATAGCGCATGTTTGTCCCCTCTCAAACAAAAAATCCGAACGGAAAAAGCTCCGCTCAGATGGAAAATAACCCCTTGACACCGGGGCCTCTTTGTTATACAATTAATTGCTATTATGGATTTGTATCCCCTATTGCCTTTTCTGCCACTGTGTATATGATAGCACAATCCGCCCCGTCGTGCAAGGGCGCTTTGGTGGAATCTGGCAACCGTGCCGGGCGTATCGCACCTGCGTCCTGATGGAAGGTATTGACTGCAACCAAAGTAACGGGAGTGAGAACATCTATGGTCAAAGACGTATACTTCGGCAACACCCTGCGGAAGAGCTTTATTCGCCATGACGAGATCCTCCAGATGCCCGATCTGCTGGAGATCCAGAAGAAGAGCTATCAGTGGTTCTTCGACGTAGGTCTGAAGCAGGTCTTTAAGGATGTCGGCGTCATCACCGACTATGCGGGCAATCTGGAGCTGAGCTTCATCGACTTTTCCATGAACAAGCCCCCCAAGTATGACGTGGAGGAGTGCAAGGCCAGGGACGCCACCTATTCCAAGCCCATGCAGGTCCGGGTCCGCCTCCGCAACAAGGAGGCGGAAGAGATCAAGGAGCAGGAGATCTATATGGGGGACTTCCCCCTGATGACTCAGGGCGGCTCCTTTGTCATCAACGGCGCAGAGCGGGTCATCGTCTCCCAGATCGTCCGTTCCCCCGGCATGTACTACGGCCGGGATGAGGACAAGGCGGGCAACGTCATCTACACCACCACCGTCATCCCCTATCGGGGCGCCTGGCTGGAGTATGAGACTGATCTGAACAACGTGTTCTATGTCCGCATCGACAAGAACCGCAAGATCCCCATCACCTGCCTGCTCCGGGCGGTAGGGCTCAAGACCGACGGGGAGATCCTGGCCGTCTTTGGCGAGGACCCCCGCATCGTCACCACCCTGGAGAAGGACCCCTGCAAGACCTACGAGGACGCCATGCTGGAGATCTACCGCAAGTTGCGTCCCGGCGAGCCTCCCACGGTAGACTCCTGCGAGAGTCTGATGGAGGCCCTGCTGTTCGACCCCCGGCGGTATGATCTGTCCGAGGTGGGCCGGTACAAGTTCAACAAGAAGCTGGACATCGCCCGCCGCCTGTCCGGTCAGACCCTGGCCGCCCCCATCGCCGACCCCTGGACGGGCGAGCTGCTGGCCGAGGCCGGCGAGACCTTGACCCGCGACCAGGCTCAGGCCCTGGCCGCCCGCGGCGTCAACGAGGCGCTGATCGACGTGGAGGGCACCGTTGTCAAGGTGTTCGCCAACAACGTGGTGGATATGTCCTCCTTCGTGGACTTCGACCCCGCCGAGGTGGGCGTCACCGAGCGGGTCCGGGTCTCTGTGCTCCGTGACCTGCTGGACAAGTACTCCGGCGAAGAGCTGAAGCAGGCCGTGGCGGACAGCCTGGATCTGCTCATGCCCAAGCACATCACGGTGGACGACATTCTGGCCTCTGTGAACTACCTCAACTGCCTGGCCTATGGCGTGGGCCAGAAGGACGACATCGACCATCTGGGCAACCGCCGTCTGCGCTGCGTGGGTGAGCTGCTCCAGAACCAGTTCCGCATCGGCTTTACCCGGATGGAGCGGGTCATTCGGGAGCGGATGACCATCCAGGATCAGGATATCGTCACCCCCCAGTCGCTCATCAACATCCGGCCCATCACCGCCGCCATCAAGGAGTTCTTCGGCTCCTCTCCCCTGAGCCAGTTCATGGACCAGACCAACCC
>JAJBTD010000152.1 GCA_020861055.1 Clostridiales bacterium
TTCAATCAATTTTTTCTTCAATTTCCTACTTGACTTCATACCATTGGACTTACGCCGTCACGACGACGCTGCCGTTAGACGTCTCGTCTGCCAGCAGCGTGCGCAGACGCTCTGCGACCTCTCTTCTGGCATCCAGCCGCCACATACCGCCGTCCGCCTCGTGGAGCGCTACGCTGACGCTGCCATCTTCCTCCAGAGACAGGCGCACCAGAAATTCGCTTTCCGGCTGCTGCACCTCGTGGAAGGTTCGATAAGGGCGCAGCTTGACGATAGATTTGACTGCCTGCATTTGCACGTTGCAGATCCCCTTGTTCACGCTGACGGACTGGGCCAGGCCATTGTCCTCGCTCTTCACAGTAGCATTGCCGGTGACGCTGGCCAGGGTGGCGAGAAGGTACTCCCGATCCTCGCTGGGTTGAAACTGGGAGCGGAGCAGGATCATAAATTCCTCGTGGCCATATTTCCGTCCTGGCCGGAAATCGGTGACCACCTCCGCCTTGGCAACATACAGATTAAACGCCTCATAACGGAGATTATTGGCTGCGGTCCTGCACCGAACCGTCTTTTCATCCTCCACCTGAACAAAGAGGTCAGCGCAGTAGCGGCAGCTCTCGCTGTCATTCATGGCGGCGGGAAACCGCAGCATCAGCGCCTCATGCTGGATCATGGCGGCCAGCGCCTCCAGCGAGCCGACGAATTTTGTGTCAGGCTTGTCCAGGTCCGGACGGTCCAACTGACACATGGTACCGTCTTTCATATAGTACTGCTCACCGTAGATCTCTCTGGTGATGATCTCCCGGCTGCCCTCCAGCGGCTTCCGGGCAAGGGTGGCAATGGCGTTGATGCCGTCTCTCAGAATACTGGTATGATTTTCTTCCATGATATGTACCTCCTCTTTTAACCCAGAGCCACCAGCTTAGGCGGCTCCTGTTCCTCCCCGTTCAGTCCTATCTGTCCGGGCACCTGGGGCACGTTCTCCACAGCGAACAGCTTCTGGTTCTGAATTCCCGCATACAGGCTCGTTTCAATGGGCGCCGCCGGAGCCAGGGTGCTCTGCACCTGATAGCTCACCTTGATATTCTCCCGGCTGTTGTCCGGCTTGAAGCTGACCTTGACGGTGATTTGACGAGCCTTCCCCGGTTCCGTGTTCAGATCCTGGATGTTCTCCATCACCCGGAGCATCTCCAGGTCGATGCGCTCGATTACCGCTCCACGAGCCATCTGAATAATGCTGGTCGGTTCCATGCTCACTTCGCCCACCTCCACACCAGCTCCGCCAGCTTCGTCCCGGAGGAGACGACCCCGATGGCGAAAAACACGTCGCACGCGGCCTGGACATGGCCCGTGACCGAAAGGACCAGCAGCGCCACCGTCACCGTCAGCGTCAGGGCCTCCGCCGCAATCCTGGCGGCAAGCCGGGCCTTTTTCTTCTCCTCCCGCTCCCGCTTCTCCGCGGGGGCGTTTGCCATTTTGAGGGCCTCCAGGTCGGCCTCGGCGTAGCGGTAAGTATCGTACTTGTCCATGTTCCATTCTCCTTTTTCAGTTGTATGCCCGGTAGAAGATGTACTGCCGGAGCATCAGGTAGTTCCCGGCGGTGATCTGTCCGCCGTCGAAGGCTGTCTTCAGGGCGGCCAGCAGGTAATCACACGCCTGCTGCCGGTCGCCCACGGTCTGATAAATCAGATTGACCGTCGCCTTTGTCCAGTTCATTTCCGTTTGCCTCCAACCCTCTCGCCGTGGTATAATGACCACAGCGGCTCTTTTTGTCTGTCGCTATCCTGCCCTTGTCGAAGTTGGCTCCTTCGGCGGGGGCGCTTTTCTGTCCCGGCGTCATTGGCCGGTCTCCTGCTGGGCCACCTGGATAATGGCCGTGGCCCGCTTGGCCGCAATGCCGGTGCTCCCCGTCTCCTCCAGCCGTTCCGCCAGACGCTGCATCTGCTGCTCCTCGTTGTCTCCCCGCTTGAAGCGGATCATCTTGTAAGGCTGGAAGATCACCCGGTTGGTCATCCCCACCGGCTCGCCGATCTTCCCCGACCGGGCCAGCACACGGCAGCCCTGAGGGCCAATGTGCAGATACTCCGACGCATCCTGGACGGTGATGTGCTCCTTGGCCAGCAGCTCCTCGTCAGTCATGGTTGTTCGCCTCCTTCCGTTTAATCACAATATGTTGTGGCTGTTATGTTGATATGCTCCCATATTTATGGTATAATCACCCTGACATTTTAAGATGTCGGAGCACGAAGCCCCTGCTTTGCAACGAAAGGAATGATGAAATGGATAAACCACGTGTAACCGTAAATACGCAGTCTGATTCCGGCAAGAATCTCACCTTCCATGACAATGTCACTGGCCGAAACATGAATTCTGAGCAATTCGTCCGCTCTATCGAGCTGGGCCGCTATGAGGATTATCATGTAAGGACCATCAACGGGGTGAAAACGCCCGTGTCCAATCCGGACAAGAGGAAGCAGAACAACTTAGGCTAACACAATCCGATAACCGTCGTGCTCCACCGCCTTGTCGTCGGTAATGACTGCAATCACTTTCCCTTCGCTGTCTGTCACAACGACTTGGCGGTATTCCTTTCCGCCGATGATCATTTGCCTCCATCACCTCCATATCCGAACAACTCGTTGGGCGTACACTCCAGGGCCTTACAGACCGGCACGACATATTCTGGCCGCAGCGTCTGTTGGCCCCGCAGGATATTGTTGAAGTGCTTCGGTGAAAGCCCCGCAGCTCGGGCGACAGCCGCCTGCGATTTGCATTTTGCGGTGAGAAGCTGATAGATACGGTGGGAGACATCTCTGGCCGCTGCTCCTGTTTCCATTCCTCCCCTCCTTTCTCCCGCCGTCACTTGGCAGGGCGGGTTTCTATCTGGGGATCTTCACCCAGCAGATAGTCGATGTTATATTCGGGCAAGATTGTCCGACTTCGGTGGACACTTGTCTTCGACCTGAATCTTGATAAAGTCCTCTTTGAATAAGGACTTATGCTGCTTCAAGACACCAGGAATCTCGTGGGTGTAGACGGGGCGGTTCAGCTTTTCTTCCAGGTAGGCATGGAAATCACTAAAACTGCCCAACAGTATGCCGGTGTAGGCCGATACGATTGCAGCTTCACGTTTAGTCATAGTGATCACCTCCCTGCCTTTGTGTTGTGTGGTGGTTACTGTCCGGTGGGGTGGTCGGTGGGGGTTAGCCCAAGCAGATAGTCGATGGATACGTCAAAGT
>JAJBTD010000199.1:0-2492 GCA_020861055.1 Clostridiales bacterium
GCCCGAACTAAATTATTGCTATGGTAATACCACCGTCCGCCCACCTTTCCCCGTGGGTCTTTCTCCTGCTTTGTGATATACTTTGCAACATAATTCACCGTTCGGTTATAATCCCCTTTTATTTTCACAGCCGTAGAAAAACCTAACGACCAATCGGGCAAATTATAAACCGTCTGTCCACCGCCTGCAATCCATCTCTCGGCCTCTTTCCTGCTCCGTGGCCGTCTCGGTTTTCCACCCTCTGGCGGGATAACCGTCCCACTGTCCACCATCGGCAACGCCTCGTTCATCAGTCCATGAAAATGAATTGCGCCGTCTTTATGCCACTCTGCCACAACAATATATTGCAAGCCGTTCCTGCGCACTCTGTTATCCAACCAAATATTCAGTTTTTTTGTAATTGCTCCTGCGTCATATCGGTCTATCTTCGACCCGTCAAGCGTCAACGTCACGAACAGCGGTAACGGATTACACAGGGCATATTCCCGCACCATACCCGCCGCCCGCCTTGCGCTTCTCTGGACATCCTGCGGCGCACTTCCGTTCTCTGCTCTGTCCCGTTTATTACCCTTCGGTAACTTATCACGCGGTAAATGTGGCTCGTATCCTGTCCGTTTGAATATAGGGACATCACAGACGCAAATCTCCGCAACGTCTCCCATAAACTTCACCCGTGTATTACCTGTCACGTCTGCCCGACTGACACGATACCCCGGTAAGCTCGCCTCGCCTAATCGGTCTAACTCTGCGCCAAAACTCTCATATAAACCTAAACCCCCCATTTTTTACATGAAGGATAAACAAGCCTTGACGGAATAACGTCCTCTTATCAAGTAAGCCCGCCCCGGAAGTCACAGCGGCCCCAGTCGCCACATCTTGGCCGCCTGCGGCGGCTTCTGTTGCGGCTCGCTTGCTGTTCCCGTCGGTGCTGGCTCCGGGGGCCTTGCTTCGCATGGCCCCTTCGACACCCTTTTGAACTCTAACCACATACGGCACGCCCGACAGAAAGAAGCCCCTCGCACGTTCGGCCCACCTGCGCCGGACGGGCGGGCGGCTGGGCTTTCTCCCCGGCCTTGCCTCCTACTCGTCGGCGGCCTTTCGTTTCTCTCTGCTCGTCGTGCCGCCCTCCCACCCGGCTCTTACAGGGCCTCGGCTCTGTGACCCTTTGGCCCCGCTCCCTTCGGCTCCTGCGTCGTTCGGGCCGGGCTTGCAAGGATGCCCGCCTATCGGCGGGCGTTTTATCGGCACAAACCTGTTCATTCCGCATGGCCGCCACATATGCGGCGGCCAAGCTCCATAACAAAATAACGGTTTTGTTCAGTTTCCATCCGAAATCTGAACAAAACCTTCGCTTTATTTTGTTCAGGTTTGTACCTTTGGAAAAAGCGGCGCTCTCGCTTCGCGGCCGCTTCTCTCAGGCGGAGTCCCCCGCCTCCTGTTCCTTGTTTGATTGGGTTCAGCATACCACAACGGCAGGCATCTGTCAAGAACGGCATGGCAAGAACAGCCACAATAACAGCCGGTCAGCATGATCGAGCCGTTCACTGGCGATCTCTGTTGTATTTCTTCATCTCTAAATCTCTGCCGAACATAATAAGCTTATAAAATGAATATGGTACGACGAAAATCAGGCATATTCCCGCACCGTATCTGGACACCTCTCCCTTGATGCCGCCGACCACGCCGTTTTCGCTGATGTACTCGCTGATGTACTCGTGGATATCGATGGCTACACCGTCATCCAGAAAATGACTGTCCCGGCTTCCGTCCTCATATTGGAGATATAATGTCCAATCGCCAAGTCCCTGCTTGCAGGCGACAGAACTCAGTTCACCATTGATTGAGATTTCACCGTCTTCCAACCTCTCAGTGATTTCTGCTTCATTATCGTTGTTGACATAGATTATTTTGGTTCCTATGATTTCGCAATAAGCAGCTATGCCGAAGAAAATGAAAAAGGCAATCAACAGGAGGATATATATTTGAAAAAGCCTGATATGTTTTTTCATTCTGAGTTCTTTCCCGACACACCGGGCCCTTCGCCCGTAAACCGCACCAGATCACCCATACAGCTGTTTTCCGACGCCCAGCGCCACGCCTCCATACGCTCCCCCCTGTTCTGCGCTCACGCCAGCACCGCCAGCGCCTCCCGGATGTTGCGTACCGGAATGAGCTGCATCCCAGGGATGTCGATGTCCTTGACCCCTCTGGCGGGGACCAGGCACTTGTAGAAGCCCAGACGGTGAATTTCCGACAGCCGCTGGCCCAGAACACTGACACTGCGGATCTCCCCTGTCAGGCCCACCTCTCCCACGGCGGCCAGGTCTTCCGGCACCGGGCGGTCCCGGAAGCTGGAGGCCAGGGCCAGCACTGCCGCCAAGTCTGCCGCAGGCTCGTTCAGGTTCAGACCCGCCACCACGTTGATATAGGCGTCACAGCCGCCGATGCGCAGGCCGCCCCGCTTTTCCAGCACGGCCAGGAGCAGCATGGCG
>JAJBTD010000199.1:2502-3174 GCA_020861055.1 Clostridiales bacterium
GTTGTAGTCGATGCCGTTGCTGGTGCGCCGGGGGACGGCGAAGCTGCTGGGGGCTACCAGGGCCTGGACTTCCGCCAGAACGGGGCGCATCCCCTCCATGACGCAGGTGACGCAGCTCCCTGGCGTTCCGGCGGGGCGACCGGAGAGAAGCATCTCCGAGGGATTGGGCACCTCCCGGAGACCGGAGTCCAGCATCTCAAAGACCCCGATCTCGTCCGTGGCCCCGAATCGGTTTTTGGTGGCCCGGAGGATGCGGTAGACCAGATTCTGCTCTCCCTCAAAGGACAGCACGCAGTCCACGATATGCTCCAGCACCTTCGGCCCGGCGATGGAGCCCTCCTTGTTGACGTGGCCGATGACAAAGACGGTAATGCCGTTGCCCTTGGCCAGCTCCATCAGGCTCATGGCGCAGGCCTTCACCTGGGCCACGCTGCCGGGGAGGGACTCCGACCCGTCCTGATACATGGTCTGGATAGAGTCCACCACCAGGATGTCCGGTTTGACCTCGTCCACACTGCTGAGAATCTGGTTCAGGTTGGTCTCCGCCAGCAGGTACATCCCGTCTCCCACGACGCCCAGCCGCTGAGCGCGGAGCTTGATTTGCCGGGCTGACTCTTCCCCGGAGACGTACAGCACCCGATAGGAGCTGGAGAGGGTGTCGCAGATCTGGAG
>JAJBTD010000184.1 GCA_020861055.1 Clostridiales bacterium
AGTTGTCCTTTCTTCTTTCCCTAAGTGTAAAGTATGATTGACGAACCTACATTTCCGTTCGGACGGCGAATGGCATTGTGAACCAAACTGCGCAAAGCAGCGGCTGGCGGAAACTGACCGTCAGCCGCTGCTGTATCTTTTTGGGAGAACAGAGGCGACCCTGTTCTCTATTCCAGCTCTAATGCACCGCAGACCTGCGCCCAGACCGTCTCATCCGACCAGTCCGGCGTTCCGTCCAGACAGAGCACCCGGTTCCCGTCTCTGACCCATCGCTGGTGCCAGCTGCCGGAGTCCAGGGACAGCGTCTCCTCCGTCCCGGAGAGGGTGACGGGAAGCAAATCGTCCAGGACCACGCCCGCCAGACCCGGAGCGCAGGTGTATACCGTGATCTCGATGACGGTTCCGTCCGACCAGGACTCAGAATAGCGCTCCTGCCGCACCAGCAGGGAGGCGGATTGGTCATAGTAGGCGATGACCGTCTCCCCGTCCGGGACCTCCTCCAGCTCCTCCCGGAGCAGGCAGGAATAGGAGCCGTCGCTCCGCCAGGCGCTGCCGTCGGAGACGGTATTCAGGGAAAGCTCCGGCACCGCCCAGCCCAGCACCATCGCCGCCAGGAAGCAGGCCAGGATGCCGCCTCCCAGGACGAGCAGCCGTCTCCGCCGGTCCTCCCGGCCCACCAGGGCGGATAGTACCGGCATGGCAAAGAAGCAGAGCGTGATGACCACCCGTATCCACAGCCGGGGGATCTGGCTCACCCACAGGACGATGAGCAACGCCGCCACCAGGAATACGGCGAAGATTTGTAAAAAGCATCGGATGCCCATGGCCAGTCCGCCGGAGGGGGCGTGGGGACGGCACCTCCGGAGCAGACACCAGAGCAGCCACCCCAGCCAGGCCAGGGCCAGCACCCCCGCCAGAGGCAGGAACAGGCACAGCATGGTCTGGCTGTCGGAGAGATACCACTGCCGGGTGAGCTGGGCCCAGGTGAGGCCGAAGTACCGGGCCAGCAGCCCCAGGGCCGCCGCCGTCACCAGCAGGAAGGCCCCGCTCCACAGCAGCCAGTTGCGGAAAACGCCCCGCCAGCGGCGGTAGTCCTCCTCGGTGCGGCGCACCTCCGGCCCCTCGCAGGGGAGGGAGCGATAGATGTCCATGCCCCAGAGGGTGTCCACCGGCTCCCAGCCGTCCTCCCTTCGCTGCCGCACCTGGGCTTCCAGGTCGGCGGGCGTCCGCCGGGGGTCGGCGGGGACCACGTCATAGGTCAGCTCTGTCCGCCGGGTGGGCTCGAACAGGCCGCAGAACAGCCCCGCCCGCCGGGTCAGCGACCAGCCCTTTTGGGCCAGGCCGTCCAGGTAGCGCCGCACGCCCTCGTAGTCCCCGAAGGGAAAGGCGAGGGGACGGATGAGTCGTTGTTTCATAGCTTGCCTCCGCAGGAAAAGAGAGTTGCAACAGATGCAGCGGATGAAAAACAGGGACGAAGTGTGTTATACCTTCTTCATGTGCTGTGCGGCGGACTTGAGCATCAGCCGCTTGGTCCCCACGTTGTCAAAGGCGATTTCCACCAGGGCGTCGCCTCCCATGGGGGTGATGGAGACGATCATGCCCCGGCCAAAGGCGGTGTGCTCCACCATCTCCCCCTTTTTGTACTGGGAGAGCAGATTCACCGACTGGATGAGGTCGGACTTGGAGACCTTGTTCCCCACCCTGGTCTGACCGATGGAGCTGCCGCCGCCCATACGGCCCTCCCGGAGCTGATATGCCGGGATGCGCCGGGCGCGGCCAAAGCCATAGCCGCCCTGGGTGCGGGCGGGCCGCTCGCCGGAGGGCTGTCCGTCGCTGTCCCCCCACTGGCCGCCATACTCCCGGTGGTCCTCGTCGGCGTGCCTGCCGCTCTTTTCCAGCAGCTCGTCGGGAATCTCCCCGGTGAAGCGGGAGGGGCGGTTGCTGCTGGTGCGCCCGTAGAGCATCCGGTGGGAGGCGCAGGTCAGATAGAGCCGCTCCTTTGCGCGGGTCATGGCCACATAGCACAGGCGGCGCTCCTCCTCCATCTCCTCCGGCTCACCGATCACTCTCATGCCGGGGAACAGCCCCTCCTCCATGCCCACCACGAACACCCAGGGGAACTCCAGTCCCTTGGCGGCGTGCATGGTCATCATCACGGCGCAGTTGTCGGAATCCTGGGCGCTGTCCAGGTCGGTGTAGAGCGCCACCTCGTCCAGAAAGCCCGCCAGCGACGGCTCCTCGGCGTTGTCCACATAGTTCTGCACCGAGCTGCGCAGCTCCCGGACGTTCTCCAGCTTGCTCTCGCTCTCGATGGTGCCCTTGGCCTCCAGGGAGACGGCGTAGCCGGTGGCGGAGAGCACCTCGTCATAGAACTCCGGCAGCTCCATGGCGTTCGCCTTTTCCCGCAGCTCCTCCATCATGGTGAGGAAGCTGTCCAGCTTGCCCGCCGATTTTGCCAGCTCCGGCCAGCTCCTGGCGTTGCGCAGCACCTCATAGATGGGGCAGCCCTCGCTGGCGGCGATGTCCGCGGCGGTGTCCACCGTCTTGGCCCCGATCCCTCTGGGCGGGTTGTTGATGATACGGCGCAGCCGCAGGTCGTCGGCGGGATTGTGGAGGACGCAGAGATAGGCCAGCATATCCTTCACCTCCGCCCGGTCGAAGAAGCGGATGCCCCCATAGACCTTGTAGGGGATGCCGTTGCGCTTGAAGGCGTACTCCAGGGCGTTGGACTGGGCGTTCATCCGGTAGAGAACGGCAAAGTCCCGCCAGCTCATCCCCTGGCTGTAGCCGGTGAGAATTTGAGCGGCCACATACTGGGCCTCGTCGCTCTCGCTGGAGGCGGTGTAGAGGCGGAGCTTCTCCCCCGCCCCGGCGTCCGTCCACAGCTCCTTCCCCTTGCGGCCCCGGTTGTTGTGGATGACGGCGTTGGCGGCGCTGAGGATATTCTGGGTGGAGCGGTAGTTCTGCTCCAGGCGGATGACCCGCGCGCCGCGGTACTGCTCCTCAAAGGAGAGGATATTCTCGATGGTGGCCCCCCGGAAGCGGTAGATGGACTGGTCGTCGTCGCCCACCACGCAGATGTTCTCCCACTTCCCCGCCAGGGTGGAGGCCAGGAGATATTGCAGGTGGTTGGTGTCCTGATACTCGTCGATGAGGACATAGCGGAACT
>JAJBTD010000166.1 GCA_020861055.1 Clostridiales bacterium
GAAAGTTGTCCTTTCTTCTTTCCCTAAGTGTAAAGTATGATTGACGAACCTACACGTTTCAGGCGGGGCGGCATAAAATAATATAGGCGTCAAATCCGGCCGAGGAAAAACAACGGCCGGGATACGGCGCGTCATGCGCCCGTATCCCGGTCGTCGTTTTTTCTGATTCTGGCACGTCATTTCCCGGATAGATTTTCCTTATCCGGAGAGCACGTTCATTTCATTCCGTCGTTTTGGCGCTACTCGTCCACCATCACCATATTGGGCCAGACCCACTCGATCAGCTCGTCCGGGTACTGGCTGTCCAGAAAGACCTCCACGGCGTTGGCGCTCTCCCGTCCGGCGCTCCGGGCCACATAGCGGCCCATGGCCAGGCCGGTGACGCCGATATCCAGGGCCATCAGCGCCGCCAGTATCCAGGTCAGCACCGTCCCCAGCACCGGGGGTATTTTTTCGATGCCACGGTTGAAGACGGGGTCTATCGCCTTGACCCACACCAGGGCCATCACGCCCCAGAAGAACATGAACAGCAGGTTGGTGCGCCCCTGGATGTTGAAGGGCATATCGCTGTAATCCCAGAACACTGTGCCAAAGACGATCTCGGTAAACACGCTGCACAGATATTCGTAGGCCCCTCCCAGAAGGAAGCCTCCGAAAAAGACGAACCGGTCGCTCCGCTCTCTCAGCGGGGACAGGACGATGGTGAACAGCACGCCCCCCAGCCCCCAGACCACGCTGAACGTCCCGTAGAGCAGGCTGGAGCGGCTCATCAAAACGCCGGAGGTCGCCCAGACAAAGACCGTCTCGATCAAGTCCCCCAGCAGGGCGCAGATGAGGAACACCCAGAACAGCTTGTGGATACACAGCCCCTGGGCAAAGACCCGGCCCTCCGCCGGTCTGCCGAAGCCGTCACCCCGGTTCGGCTCGTCCTCCAGCTCCGGGAAGGCCCTCCACAGCCGCCGCCGGATGGCGGAGACCAGACGGCTTCCCCAGGTCATCCGCATATCCTGGAGGGAGGCGGACACCTCTCTCAGTCGGCGGCTCTCCCGGCGGCGGATGCTCTGCATGGCAGCGAAGGTGGCCAAGATATCCAGCACCAGCAGCGACAGGAGGACGATATCCACCACTCTGAGTACCGTGAGGGGGATGAGCTGAATGGCGATGTATAGATAGGGGTGGAGGAACAGCACCACGATCAGGGCCAGCGTGGTCGAGATCAGCGTCCGGACCAGGCCCCTCCAGCCGTTGAAGGTGTTGTACTCCCCGCTGGCGTAGTCCCACAGCTTACGGCCCAGGACCCGCTCTGACAGGAAGCCGCCAATGGGCCCGGCGGCGGTGATGACCATCGCCGTCAGCAGAAACAGGCCGACGAAATTGGTGGCGTACCGGTCAGACAGGGTTGCCGTCAGCGTCAGCACCGCGCCGCAGGTCAGGTTCACCGGGCCGTTGAGCGTTCCGGCGTTGACGAACCGTCCGGTGCGAAAGGCGTCCGCCGCCACCGTCCCGGCCCAGCCCAGCACAGCGTATGCAAAGAACAGCAGCAGCAGTTCCCAGATGGTGTAGCTCACGGTCAGCCCTCCTTACTTCATCTATTCCTCGCTCCCATCTCCGGAGAGGGTGTCGATGTATTTGGCCTGAGTCTTGGAATAGGTGATCTTCTGCTGATGGTACAGACTGTGATAGCCGGAGGTCATGTAGCTCACCGCCACCGCCAGGGCCATGGGCTCGATGCCCACCCCTGTGAACATCTCATAGCCAAGGAGAATGGCCGTCATGGGAGAGTTGGTCACGCCGCAGAACACGGCGACCATCGCCAGTGCCCCGCCAAAGGAGGAGGAAAGCCCCAGCAGCGGCGCGACCACGCAGCCGAAGGTGGCCCCCACAAAGAAGGAGGGGACGATCTCTCCCCCCTTGTACCCGGCTCCGAGGGTCAGGGCGGTAAAGACGATCTTCAGCACGAAGGCCAGGGGAACGGCCTCCCCCTCCAGCGCCCGCTGGATGACGTCCATTCCCGCGCCGTTGTAGTCCCGCGTTCCCACCAGGAGGGTCAGCGCGATGATAATGCAGCCGCCGATCACCGCCTTGAGCCAGGGGTTAGAGGTCATTTTTTTGTAGAGCGCTCCCCCCAGGCCCATGGCGCGGCAGAACAGATTGGCCAGTGCGCCGCAGAGCGCGCCCAGAACCACGATGACGACCATCGTTCTCAGATCCAGCTCCGGCACATCCGTAATGACAAACGCAGTGCCTGAAATACCAAAGAAAGCGGCCACTCCGGAGGCCAGGAGGGATGCCACCAGACAGGGGACGATGGCTGCGTACTGCATCACCCCCACGCTCTCCACTTCCATGGCGAAGACGGCGGCGGAGATGGGCGTACCGAACAGGGCGGAGAAGCCCGCCGCCATGCCGCACATGGTGATGATCTTCTCGTCTCCCTCCTTCAAATGGAGGAACTTTCCGATCGCGCCGGAGATGGAGCCGCCCAGCTGCAGTGCCGCTCCCTCCCGACCGGCGCTGCCGCCGCAGAGGTGGGTCAACGTGGTGGCAAAGAAAATCAGGGGGGCGGTGCGCAGCCGCATGGGTTGGCCGCTGCGGATGGAGGTCAGCACCATCTCGGTGCCCTTGTCGTCGGACATATCCAGCAGCCGATAGGCGCCCACGATGGCCAGGCCCGCCACGGGCAGCAGGTAGAGCAGCCAGGGATACTCTGTCCTCGTCTCCGTCGCCCACTCCAGGACGATGTGGAACAGGGTCCCCGCCAGGCCCACCGTGAGGCCCACCAGGACGGCCAGACACAGCCACTTGAGCAGGGCCAGCGTGTTGTGCGCCAGAGAATGTCTGATGTGAGGGGATATGGGAAGCTCCGGCATATATTGTCACACTCTTCTTTCCTTTATTGGACATGAATCGTCTATTGGACATGAATCGTCCGTTCTTTTTCATTGTAACAGAAAATGTCCCAAATTTCCATTGGCAGGTTCTACAAAGCCGTATCTCCGGTCCCGCGGTGAGCCCTGGCGGTGCGGCAATAGGGGCGCATCTGGTGAAATCTGTCGCTTTTCACAAAAATCTCGTGAACATTTTGTTAAATTGTATCCCATTTTGGACAGCGCTTTTGTAGGTTCGTCAATCATACTTTACACTTAGGGAAAGAAGAAAGGACAACTT
>JAJBTD010000129.1 GCA_020861055.1 Clostridiales bacterium
AAGCAGTTGGCCGAGGCCCTCATCCGGGCGCTGGACAGCAAGCGGGCGCAGAAGCTCGATCTGCTCCGGGTGGGAGATATCACCATCCTGGCGGACTACTTCATCCTCTGCACCGCCACCTCTACCACCCAGATCCGCACCCTCTCTGATCTGTGTGAGGAGGCGGCGGAAAACCTGGGGGAGACCGTCCACCACAAGGAGGGGGAGCGGGAATCCGGCTGGGTACTGCTGGACTTCTCCACCGTGGTGGTGCACATCTTCCTGCCGGAGCAGCGGGAGTTTTACCAGCTGGAGCGGCTGTGGAAGGACGGACAGCAGGTGGACATCTCCGCCCTGCTGGAGCTGTCCCGCCAGGAGCGGAAGCGGCAGCTGGAGGAAAACCGGGCGTAAAGCGTCCCGTGAATCAATCGGAAAAGAAAGCGTGATGGGATATGAAATACGATTTTGTGGCCATTGAGAAGAAGTGGCAGGACAAGTGGCTGGAGACCAAGGCTTTCCGGGCGGTGACGGGAGACACCACCCGGCCCAAGTGGTACGGTCTGGTGGAGTTCCCCTATCCCTCCGGGGCGGGGCTCCATGTGGGACATCCCCGGCCCTATACCGCCATGGACGTGATCGCCCGGAAAAAGCGGATGGACGGGTACAATGTGCTGTTCCCCATCGGGTATGACGCCTTCGGTCTGCCCACGGAGAACTTCGCCATCAAGAACCATATGCACCCCGCCGTCATTACGAAGCGGAACATCGAGAACTTCACCCGGCAGCTGCATATGCTGGGCTACTCCTTCGACTGGGACCGGCTCATCGACACCACCGACCCCAAGTATTACAAGTGGACCCAGTGGATCTTCCTCCAGCTGTTCAAGCACGGCCTGGCCTACAAGACCACCATGCCGGTGAACTGGTGTACCTCCTGCAAGTGCGTTCTCGCCAACGAAGAGGTGGTGGAGGGCGTCTGCGAGCGGTGCGGCTCCCCGGTGGTGCGCAAGGAGAAGAGCCAGTGGATGCTCAAGATCACCGACTATGCCCAGAAGCTCATCGACGGCCTGGACGACGTGGACTATATCGAGCGGGTCAAGACCCAGCAGAAGAACTGGATCGGCCGCTCCACCGGCGCTGAGGTCAACTTCCAGACCACCGAGGGGGACGTGCTCACCGTCTACACCACCCGTTGCGACACCCTGTTCGGCGCCACCTACATGGTCATCGCCCCGGAGCACGCCTATGTGACCAAGTGGAAGGACAAGCTGACCAACTATGACGAGGTGGAGGCCTATGTGAAGAAAGCCGCCTCCAAGTCCGACTTCGAGCGCACCGAGCTGGCCCACGACAAGACCGGCGTCCGGCTGGAGGGCGTCCGGGCCATCAACCCGGTGAACAACCAGGAGATTCCCATCTTCATCTCCGACTACGTCCTCGCCACCTACGGCACGGGAGCCATTATGGCTGTTCCCGCCCACGACACCCGCGACTGGGAGTTTGCCCAGGTCTTTGGCCTGCCCGTCATCCAGGTGGTAGCCAGCGCGGACGGCGCCCTGGTAGACCTCTCCAAGGGGGCCTTTACCGACGTGGCCACCGGCGTCATGGTCAACTCCGGCTTCCTCACCGGCATGACGGTGGAGCAGGCCAAGCAGGCCATGATCGACCATCTGGAAAAGGAGGGCATCGGCCACGCCAAGGTGAACTACAAGCTCCGTGACTGGGTGTTCTCCCGCCAGCGGTACTGGGGCGAGCCCATCCCCATCGTCAAGTGCGACAAGTGCGGCTATGTCCCGCTGCCGGAGGACCAGCTGCCCCTGATTCTCCCGGAGGTGGAGAGCTACGAGACCACCGACGACGGCGAGAGCCCCCTGTCCGCCATGACCGACTGGGTGAACACCACCTGCCCCTGCTGCGGCGGCCCCGCCAAGCGGGAGACGGACACCATGCCCCAGTGGGCGGGCTCCAGCTGGTACTTCCTGCGGTATATGGACCCGGACAACGACGACGCTCTGGCCTCTCAGGAGGCCCTGGACTACTGGGGCCAGGTGGACTGGTACAACGGCGGCATGGAGCACACCACCCTCCACCTGCTCTACAGCCGGTTCTGGAACAACTTCCTCCACGACATCGGCGTCATCCCCCATGCGGAGCCCTACGCCAAGCGCACCAGCCACGGCATGATCCTAGGCCGGAACCCCCACTATGTGGGCAACTTCGACACCCAGGAGGAGAAGGACGCCATGCTGGAGAAATACGGCAGCCAGGCCCTCCGCCCCTCCGTCAAGATGTCCAAGAGCCTGGGCAACGTGGTCAACCCGGACGACGTCATCCGGGAGTACGGCGCGGACACCATGCGGCTGTATATCATGTTCATCGGCGACTTTGAAAAGACCGCCACCTGGTCGGACGAGGCGGTCCGGGGCTGCAAGCGGTTCCTGGACCGGGTCTGGAACCTCCAGGAGAAGGCGACAGGGGACGAGGACTACTCCGCCGACAACGTGTCCGCCGTCCACAAGGCCATCAAGAAGGTCAACGAGGACATCGAGGCCATGAAGTTCAACACCGCCATCGCCACTCTCATGGCCCTGACCAACGACTTCTACGCCAACGGCTGCTCCAAGGGCGATCTGAAGGCCCTGGTGCTCATGCTGTCCCCCTTCGCCCCCCATATCTGCGAGGAGATGTGGGAGAACCTGGGCTGGGAGAGCGAGGGCATGGTCTGCCAGCAGCCCTGGCCGGAGTACGATGAGAGCAAGACCATCGCTGCCACCGTGGAGGTGGCCGTCCAGGTGGGCGGCAAGCTCCGGGCCAGCATCCAGGTGCCCGCCGCCAGCAGCGACGACGAGGTGGTTTCCGCAGCCATGGCTGACAGCCGTATCCAGAAGCAGGCCGAGGGCAAGACCCTGGTCAAGCAGATCGTGGTCCGGGCCAAGGACGGCAAGCTCAAGCTGGTCAACCTGATTTTCCGGCCGGGGAAATGAGCCGACAGGCCGTAGCGCAGTCGCTGTTTATGAAAATTGCCCACCCCGCTCTTGACAACAAGGGGCGGATGGTGTAAAGTATTCCCAGTGGCCTCCATTGTGGGGGCGGTATGCCCTTGTACACAGACTCCCTGGGCATGAATCGGGGTAGTGTCAAGTAGCTTATGAAAAAATGAGCCGAAAAAAAGAGGCTCGATAGA
>JAJBTD010000232.1 GCA_020861055.1 Clostridiales bacterium
CCCATCGACGACCCCACCGACTCCTCCGCCGCTCAGACCGACGAGACCGACTCCTCCACCGACGACTCGGTTGACACTACTGACGAGAACGGCGACACTGCCAACGAGGCGGACGACACCACCGACGAGGCGGACGACGCCACCGTGGAGGAGACGGACGACACCACCACTGTCGAGCTGCCCGCCATCACCGAGGTAAACGAGACGGTCTACGCCACCGCCTCCGTCTACGTCCGGGACTATCCCAGCTCCGAGACCGGCAACATTATCAACGGCCTCTCTGTGGGGCAGTCGGTCACCCGGACGGGCACCACCGCCACCGGCTGGAGCCGGATCACCCTCAACGGCGCCGACGGCTATGTGTTCAGCAGCTATCTGTCCACCACCGCCGTCTCCGCCGACGACGATGACGACGACAGCAGCTCCACCGCCACCGCCTACACCACCACGGGGGTCAATCTCCGCAGCGCGCCCAACGGCACCGTCATCGCCACCCTGGGCAGCGGCCAGGCGGTCACCCTGACCGGCGTGACCTCCGGCAGCTGGACGCAGATCACGGTGAA
Organism: Clostridiales bacterium; assembly: GCA_020861055.1. Classification (GTDB taxonomy): domain Bacteria; phylum Bacillota; class Clostridia; order Oscillospirales; family Oscillospiraceae; genus Onthomonas. The sequence goes on from JAJBTD010000232.1 coordinate 564, forward strand.
CGGGCTGACCGGGTATGTCTACACCAGCTACCTGTCCACCTCCGCCAGCGCCAGCTCGGACAGCAGCTCCGACGACAGCAGCAGCTCCTCTGACAACGTGAGCATCACCTCCACCAACGACACCGTCTACGCCACCACCGGTGTCTACGTCCGGGATTATCCCAGCGCCTCCACCGGCAAGGTGGTGACCACCCTGACCAAGGGCCAGGCGGTCACCCGGCTGGGCACCACCTCCAACGGCTGGAGCAAGATCACGGTGGGCGGCGTCACCGGGTATGTCTATTCCAGCTATCTGTCCACCTCCTCCAGCGGCAGCTCAGGCAGCAGCGATTCCGGCTCCGCCACCGTCACCGGGTACATCCTGCCCTACAGCAACAGCAAGTATTACACTGCCAGCGAGCTGAGCGGCCTGTCCAAGTCTCAGCTCCGGCTGGCCCGGAACGAGATCTATGCCCGCCACGGGAGAAAGTTCACCGATTCCGACCTCCAGTCCTACTTCAACAGCTGCACCTGGTACAGCGGCACCGTCGATGCCGCCACCTTCGACGCCAACGTGAGTAGCTACCTCAACAGCTACGAGGTCGCCAACCTGTCCCTGATCCTGGAGCTGGAAAACAGCTGAGCGGCGACCTACGGGACCTCTGATAAAGCAAACAGCCCTCCGGCCTGATGGCCGGGGGGCTTCGTTTGTCTTGTCGGTTCAGTTTTTCCGGCGGCTGAAGATGGACAGCAGACGGACGAAGATGTTGATGATATCCAGATAGATCTGTGTGGCGGAGAGGATGGCATTGCGGGCCGTGGGGGCGCAGGCGCAGGCCCTCGCCCAGTCAAACCCCAGATAGAGGGAGAAGATGGCCACGAACAGGTAGTCCAGCAGTCCCCCTCCAAAGCCCAGGAAATACAGGACGATCTCCGCCACCAGGGTCGCCGCCAGCGCCACCCACAGCGTCCGGCCCAGGGAGAGGAAGAAATCCGGTCTGGCCCAGGACGCCGCCATCAGCACCACGAACACCCCGGTCCCCACTACGGCGGACTGGACGGTCCGGAAGGAGACGGCGGAGACGGTCACCGACAGCAGCAGCCCGATGGGCAGCACCAGCAGATTGTAGCCGATAAAATTGACCGCCGGACTGGGGGAGGCGCTCAGCGCCACCGACAGGAAGACGCAGACGATATAGAGCACCAAAAACAGGGCGGCGAAGCCCCCGGAGAGGTAATCGGACAGGTCGCTGAAACAGTAACAGATCAGGGCGTTGGCCGCCAGGCCGTAGAGCAGCAGGCCGCCGATGATCAGGTTGTAGGTGGACTCATCCAGCTCCCTGGAACGGGCGGTCTGAGTACGGTCAAGATGAAGCGCATCCATAGCATCAGCTCCTTATGGGATAAAATTGACAGGCAGCGATACCGGTCTGTAAAAGGACGCACCTTTCATGATATTGGGCATTATAATCCCTCAAAACAGGGAACGCAAGGCCGATTCGAAAACAAATTTTGACAAATGGAAACAACAGGAAAAATCGCCCGGATACCGGAAAATTTTTCAAAATCCTATTGACAACTTTCCTTGTCAGTGCTATCCTATAGATGACAAGAATCCTTGTCAGAATGACGCAAAAATAGGTCAAAGGAGGGGTCGTAATGCCGTTAAGAAACCGGCTGAAGGAGTATCGCGCCCGGCTGGGCGTCAATCAGCAGGAGCTTGGCAGCCGGGTGGGCGCATCCCGGCAGACCATCAGTCTCATCGAGCGGGGGGACTACTCCCCCTCCGTCACCCTGGCCCTGAAAATCGCACGGGTCTGCGGCGTGACGGTTGAAGACATCTTTTCATACGAGGAGGAGACGAAATGAACGAACAGAGAAAGGAAAACATTCAAAAGGAGAACCGCCACTACAGGCGCATCCTTCTGCTGGTCTGTCTGGCCGCCGTCGTGGTGGGCCTGCTGGTGGGCGTCGGCATGATACTGGTCCAGATATGCGGCGTGACGCCGGAGGAGCTGTTCTCTGACCTGACCGTCTTATGGGCAGCGGTGGCCGTGATGTGGCTGACGCTGATCGTCACCATCGCCCTCTACATCTGCTTTTACCGCCAGGCAAAGGCCCTGGGGGTGGACAACGGCGGCGACTGGGAGGCGGCGGAGCGGAAGCTGAGCGCGGCTATGGCGACCTCCGCCATCCAAATGGTCCTGGTGCTCACCTGCTTCGGCATTGCGGCTGCCCAGCTCCAGCGGCTGCTCTGGGATTACGGGATGGAGGCAGGGGAATACCTGTTCCTGTTGCCGGTGATCGTGGTGGGGATGGCGGTGTGCCTGATCTTTTCCTCCATCGCTCAGCGGAGGGTCGTCGATCAGCTCCGGGAGCAGAACCCGGAAAAGCGTGGCTCCGTCTACCAGTTCAACTTCCAGAAGGTGTGGCTGCAAAGCTGCGATGAGGCGGAACAGCTCCAGATCTACCGGGCGGGATACCAAGCCTATAAGGCGGGGGTCTACACCTGTCTGGGGCTGTGGCTGGCTGCGGTCATCGGGAACCTGATGGGCTGGCTCCGCTGGGACAGCATCCTCCTGGTGGGCGTCATCTGGCTGGTGCTCCAG
>JAJBTD010000170.1 GCA_020861055.1 Clostridiales bacterium
CGATTTCAATCAATTTTTTCTTCAATTTCCTACTTGACTTCATACCATTGGACTTGTTCGTTTGTTGTTTGGGAATGTTTCCACATCCCGGAAATGTGCAAAAAGAGGCAGACGGCAGGTTGCCGCCTGCGGGAAAGACGTTGAAAAACAGCCCTCGCAAAACCGCCGGAGAGGCGGTCCTCCGTTCTTCAAAATAATCCATTTGTATTTTACTTGTTATCCCCCACAATGTCAAGATGATTCGCCTCCGTAATTTGGGGAAATTGCAGAAAGGAGCGCCGCCCGCCCGTCTCTCCGACAGGAAAAGGCTCCGCCGTTCCGGAGAGCGGCGGAGCCTGGTGAGCTGGTTACGGTACGCGCTTTACTTGCGGGGGTTCTTGATGGCAGCCTGGGCCGCGGCCAGCCGGGCGATGGGCACCCGGAAGGGGCTGCAGGAGACATAGCTCAGGCCGATATCGTGGCAGAACTCGATGGAGACGGGGTCGCCGCCGTGCTCGCCGCAGATGCCGATGTGCATATTCGGGCGGACCTGGCGGCCATAGTCCACAGCGATCTTCATCAGGCGGCCCACGCCCCGGCGGTCCAGCCGCTGGAACGGGTCGTGCTCGATGATCTTCCGGTCCAGATAGGTGCCCAGGAACTTGCCGGAGTCGTCACGGGAGAAGCCCCAGGTCATCTGGGTCAGGTCGTTGGTGCCGAAGCAGAAGAACTCCGCCTCCTCGGCGATGCGGTCGGCGGCCAGAGCGGCGCGGGGCAGCTCGATCATGGTGCCCACCTCGTAGGGCAGGTCCACGCCGGCGGCGGCGATCAGCGGGTCGGCCACGCCTGCGATGAGGCCCTTCACATAGGTCAGCTCGCTCTTGGAGGCCACCAGGGGAACCATGATCTCCGGGATGACCTTCATCCCCGTCTCCTTGTAGACGTTGAGGGCGGCCTCGATGATGGCCTGGGTCTGCATCTCGGCAATCTCCGGATACTGGATGGGCAGGCGGCAGCCACGCAGGCCCATCATGGGATTGACCTCCTGGAGGCTGATGACCACGTTTTTCAGGTCGGTGAAGGTCATGCCCATCTCCTGGGCCAGGGCGGCGATGTCCTCGTCCTCCTGGGGCAGGAACTCATGCAGAGGCGGGTCCAGCAGACGGATGGTGACGGGCAGGCCCTTCATGGCCTTGAAAATGCCCTCGAAGTCGCCCCGCTGCATGGGCAGGATCTTGGCCAGGGCCTTCTTCCGCTGCTCCACGGTGGTGGCGACGATCATCTCGCGGACGGCGGGGATACGGTCCTCGGCGAAGAACATGTGCTCGGTCCGGGTCAGGCCCACGCCCTGAGCGCCAAAGTTCAGCGCCACGCCTGCGTCGTGGGGGTTGTCCGCATTGGCACGGACGTCCATCTGACGGTACTTGTCCGCCCACTCCATAATGGTAGCGAAATCGCCGGAGATGGTGGCCTCCTCGGTGGCCAGCTTGCCCAGGTAGACGTTGCCGGTGCTGCCGTCGATGGAGATGAAGTCGCCCTCGTGAATCTCCTGTCCGGCGAGAGTGGCCACCTTGGCCTCCTCGTCCACGATGAGGGAGGCGACGCCGGCCACGCAGCTGCGGCCCATACCACGGGCCACCACGGCGGCGTGAGAGGCGCGGCCGCCCCGAGCGGTCAGGATGCCCTGGGACACCTGCATACCCACGATATCCTCGGTGGAGGTCTCCTGACGGACCAGGAGGACGGGCATCTCGGCGGAGTGGGCCTCGCAGTCCTCAGCGGTGAAGTACACGGCGCCGCAGCCGGCTCCGGGGGAGGCGGGCACGCCGGTGGCGATGGGAGTGGCGGAGGCCAGGGCCTCCTTGGTGAAGTTGTCGTGGAGGACGGCGTCCAGGCTGTTGGGCTCCAGCATGAGCAGAGCCTCCTGCTCGGAGATCATGCCCTCCTTCACCAAATCGACAGCGATCTTCAGGGCCGCGCCGGGGGTGCGCTTGCCGTTCCGGGTCTGGAGCATATAGAGCTGGCCCCGCTCGATGGTGAACTCCATGTCCTGCATATCCCGGTAGTGGTTCTCCAGCCGGGTGGCGATGTCCACGAACTGCTCATAGACGGCGGGGTTGACCTTTTTCAGCTCAGAGATGTCGGAGGTGCGGCGGATGCCGGCCACCACGTCCTCGCCCTGGGCGTTCATCAGGAAGTCGCCGTACAGTTCCTTCTCGCCGGTGGTGGGGTTACGGGTGAAGGCGACGCCGGTGCCGGAGTCGTCGCCCCAGTTGCCAAAGACCATGGTCTGGACGTTGACGGCGGTACCCCAGTCGGCGGGGATGTCGTTCATGGCGCGATAGACCTGGGCGCGGGGGTTGTCCCAGCTGCGGAACACGGCCCGGACGGCCTCCATGAGCTGGATCTTGGGGTCCTGGGGGAACTCCTCGCCCATGCGCTCCAGATAGAAGGCCTTGAACTGGCTGACCAGGCTCTGCATATCCTCGGTCTCCAGCTCGGAGTCCAGCTGGACGCCCTTCTGCTCCTTCACCTGGTCGATAATGTCCTCAAAGTTCCGCTTGGGCAGCTCCATGACCACGTCGGAGAACATCTGGATGAACCGGCGGTAGGAGTCATAGACAAAACGGGGGTTGTTGGTCAGCTTCACCAGGCCCTCGGCCACAGTGTCGTTGATGCCCAGGTTCAGGATGGTGTCCATCATGCCGGGCATGGAGGCGCGGGCGCCGGAACGGACGGAGACCAGCAGGGGGTTCTCCGGGTCGCCGAAGCGCTTGCCGTTCTCCTCCTCCAGGATGGCCAGGTTCTTCAGGATCTCCGCCTGGATATCGTCGTTGATCTTGCGGCCATCCTCGTAATACTGAGTGCAGGCCTCGGTGGTAACGGTGAAGCCCTTGGGGACCGGCATTCCCGCATTGGTCATCTCGGCCAGGTTCGCGCCCTTGCCGCCCAGCAGCTCCCGCATATCCTTGTTGCCTTCGCGGAAGAGGTAAACATACTTCTTGCTCATAAGCACTCTCCTTCAATCAGTCGTTGTTTTCAGCCGTCCGGGACCCCGAACGGCTGCGTGTGGTGAATCATTTCCTGCACACTACGTATTATTACGGAGTTGGCCGGAAGAATGAAGACACGTTTTGGGAGTTTTCCTAAGTCTCCG
>JAJBTD010000019.1 GCA_020861055.1 Clostridiales bacterium
GAAAGTTGTCCTTTCTTCTTTCCCTAAGTGTAAAGTATGATTGACGAACCTACACTTTTCAGGTTTTTTTCCCGAAGGGTGTCTGGAGCGGGAGCTTAGAAGCTCAGCTGCTGGCCAGGATAGGAGATGTGAAGATGGTCATAGGCGGCCTGGGTGACGCAGCGGCCCCGGGGCGTGCGGGTGAGAAAGCCGGTTTGCAGCAGATACGGCTCGTACATATCTTCCAACGTGACCGCATCCTCGTTGATGGTGGCGGCCAGAGTCTCCAGTCCTACGGGGCCGCCGCCGTACTGCTCGATAATGGCCCGGAGCATCCGGCGGTCGATCTGATCCATGCCCAGCTGGTCTACCTCCAGAGCGGTGAGAGCGGCGTCGGCCACTTCCTGGGTGATGACACCTCCCGCCCGGACCTGGGCAAAGTCCCGGACCCGGCGGAGCATCCGGTTGGCGATACGGGGGGTGCCGCGGGAGCGCTTGGCTATTTCCATGGCGCCGGACTCTTCGATGGGGACGTTCAGCAGCCCCGCAGACCGCTGGACGATAAGGCACAACTCCTCCGGGGTGTACAGCTCCAGCCGGAGATTGACGCCGAACCGGTCCCGGAGAGGGGCGGACAGGGAACCTGCCCGGGTGGTCGCCCCGATCAGAGTGAACTTGGGCAAATCGAGCCGGATGGAGTTGGCGGAGGGGCCTTTGCCGATGATAATGTCAATGGCATAGTCCTCCATGGCGGGATAGAGAATCTCCTCTACCGCCCGGTTCAATCGGTGAATCTCGTCCACAAAGAGAATGTCGTTCTCCCCCAGATTGGTCAGCAAAGCGGCCAGATCCCCCGGCTTTTCAATGGCGGGTCCGGAGGTGATGCGGATCTGGACGCCCATCTCATTGGCGATGATGCCCGCCAGGGTGGTTTTGCCCAGGCCCGGAGGCCCGTAAAGGAGAACATGGTCCAGCGGCTCATCCCGGAGCTTGGCGGCCTGGATAAAGATATCCAGATTGCTCTTGGCCTTCTGTTGTCCAATATATTCCGACAGTCGCTGAGGACGGAGACTCAGTTCTGCCTCGTCCCCCGGAGACAGGGTAGAGGTCACCAGCGGTTCCGGGCGATATTCGGTATCTGCGTAATCAATACTCATACCCACACCCTCACTTCATCATTTTTTTCAGCGCTTCCTTGATGATCTGTTCCAGGGTCAGCTGCTCCAGGTCGAGACCCTTGAGAGCCTGGCTGATCTCACTTTGGCTGTAGCCCAGCACCGCCAGGGCTGCGGCGGATTCGCTCCGCTTGTCCTCCCCCAAGGCCAGACCGTCCTGAGGCGGCGTATACTGCTCCAGCGCTTCGCCCTGCTCCTTGGCCAGCTTGTCCTTCAATTCCAGGACAATGCGCTGGGCAATCCGCTTGCCCACTCCAGGAGCGGCCACCAGAGGCTTGGTGTCCCCGGTGATGATGGAGAGAGCCAGGGAGGACGGATTGGAGGCGGACAGGATGGACAGCGCCGCTTTGGGCCCTACCCCGGAGACAGACAGGAGCAACCGGAACAGGTTCAGCTCCTCCCGGCTGGCGAAGCCGTACAGGGTCATGTCGTCCTCCTTCACCGACAGGTGGGTGTAGAGGGTGGCCCGCTTTCCCTGGGTCAGGGCGGAGAGGGTATAGGCGGAGGTATTACAGGCAAAGCCCACCCCGCCGCAGTCGATGACGGCCAGCTTCGGCTCCACATGGGCCACCGTGCCGGAGAGATAATAGAACATGAAGGTCTCCTTATCTGTCTGAATGGAAAAATGCGAAAGGCTTGGGGCGGATTTGTACCGACTCTGTGCGGATTCGCCGGGAGTTATACGCTCAGTGGTAGTCCCTACCGCTCTCCCTCAGTCAGCTTCGCTGACAGCTCCGCCGTCAAGCGGCACTTCCGCTGCGCTCCCTGCCTCAGAGAGGGAGCCAAGAAGGTTGTGCCAGACCCTTGCCTCCCTCTTTGAGGGAGGTGGCACGGCGAAGCCGTGACGGAGGGAGAGCAGTACGCACCTATGACAAGATAGGCACCTAGGCGAATTCGTTGGGGGTCGGTATGAATTCGTCTGGTATATCGCTTACAGGCTTCCCTCGAAAAAACTCACCGGGTATCATACTTCTTCGGGTCAAACTCCCGGTCCCGGTTGAGCAGACTGGTGGCGGAGCGTCCGTGACAGATGGCCAGGGCCAGTGCGTCGGCGGCGTCGTCCGGGCGGGGAATGTGCTCCATCCTCAGCAGCCGCTGTCATGAGCATGACCTGCTTTTTGTCCGCCTTGCCGTAGCCTGCCACCGCCTGTTTTACCTGCATGGGGGTGTACTCGTAGATGGGGACGCCTAGCTGCTCTGCGGCCAGGAGGATGACCCCCCGACCATGGGCCACGGCGATGCCGGTGGTCAGATTGGTATTGAAAAACAGCTCTTCCACCGCCATCTCCTCCGGCTGGAGGGTGTGGATTAGCTCCACCATGTCGGCGTAGATCAGGGTCAGCCGCTTGGAAAGGGGCAGCCCCGCCGGGGTGGTGATGACCCCGTACCGGAGCAGGGTGGACCCCTGCCGCTGGGCGTCGATGGCTCCGAAGCCGATGGTGGCCACGCCGGGGTCGATCCCCAAAATCCGCATTCCTTCCGCCTCTCTCCCAAATCCCAATTTCAAAGGCTATTATAACACATTTGTTCGTGTCTGGCAATCGGTTTATGGGATGGAAGATACAAGACAGCCGGATGCTCTAACCGAACGTCAGGCTGCTTTTGCCGCTGAAAAGGGGAGAGTGGAGGCAATCAGTACCTGGCCAAGCCGCCTATTTGCAAAACCACGCTGGAGATATAGGAAGTCCTCTCCGAAGCGGGGAAGAGGAAAGAAGATAGTACATTCCATCGCTTTACATTGTTTTTGCTTGACAAATATACGAACAGAAGTTAAAATAAAAATGGTTATTATGAAACTCAGCCAACGTGCGCCTGGGCATGAACGGACTTCCGCGTTTTCTCCACCTGCTTTTTATTATGTGTATTACACTCAATCGCATGCAAAGTCCCTCAGCCTGGACATCGCAAGCTGATTCAAAGGAAAAACCGAAATTTTGATTGAGAAGGAGACTTTTA
>JAJBTD010000217.1 GCA_020861055.1 Clostridiales bacterium
CCGCAGTAGAGGTCCAGCACCGTCTCCCGCCCGGTCAGTCCGGCGAGCTCCAGCGCTCTGCCATAGAGCGCCTCCGCCTGATCCCGGTTCACCTGAAAGAAGGATGGCACAGACAGCCGGAAGGTCAACCCACAGATAGTATCGTCCAGATAGTCCCTTCCCCACAGCACCCGGTACTCCGGCCCCAGGATCACGTTGGTACGTTGGGTGTTGCAGTTGAGCACCACTCCCGCCAGAGTTGGGAACGTCTCCCGCAGCCGTTGAAGCAGCTCGGCAGCATGCGGCAGCTCGACGCCGTTGACGACCAGGCAGAGCAGCAGCTCTCCCACCCGGTTGGTGCGGCAAAAGACGTGCCGCACCAGGCCGGTGTGGTTCTCCTCGTCGTAGGCGGGAACGGCATATTCCTCCATCCAGGCCCGGACGCAGCCGCCCGCCCGATTGGACAGCTCCGGCTGGAGAAGACAGCTCTCCACGTTGATGACGTCATGGCTCCGCTGGCGGTAAAAGCCCAGCCTGACCTCCCCGTTTTCGCCGCCGCTCACCGGAAACTGCACCTTGTTCCGGTAGCCGTCTCTCTGCGCAGCGCCGTGGATGCAGGAGACGGTCAACGCCAGCCCGCCGATGCGCCGGAACGCATCGTTCACCCGCTCCGTTTTCAGCCGCAGCTCCTCCTCGTAGGTCATATGCCGGAGCTGACAGCCGCCGCACCGGGGATAGTAATGGCAATCCGGTTCAATCCGGGCAGGAGAGGGGTTCAGCACCTCCAGCAGGCGGCCCCAGGCGCAGTGCTTTGTCACCTTCATGAGAGAGATTCGGGCAGTCTCCCCCGCCAGGCCGCCCCGGACAAAGACCGTCAGCCCATCCTTCAGGCGTCCGACGCCCTCCCCCTGGCTGGTACAGCCGGTAAACGTCACGATGTGCTCCGTATTTTTCAGCGGATGGGACATAAACGTAGCCTCCTGTCGGTGAGATCGCTTTTTCTTATTATACTTCCTGTATCCATCCGGCGCAAGCTGGCGCCCCATTCTGTTCCGGAAACGCTCTCTCATGTCAAGCCCTTAAAATTTGCCTAATCCCGTTCCAACCCCTTGAAAAAATGCGGTATTCTGGTATACTTTTGGGTAAATCAAGTTGTATACGAGAGGAGGCTCGCTCAAATTGTCCGATTCAAACATCACCAAGCGCGCGTTGGCAACAGCACTGAAGCAGCTGATGAGCGAGGAACCCTTTTCCAAAATCAGCGTAGGAGAGATATGTGAGCGGTGCCAGCTCAACCGCAAGAGCTTCTATTATCACTTCCAGGATAAATATGACCTGGTCAACTGGATTTTTGACACCGAATTTATCACTGTAGCCAGCCAGCGGGAGTATCAACACATTTGGGAGATTTTCCGCGACCTGTGTAACTACTTCTATCATAATCGCGACTTCTACCGAAAGGCCCTGCAAATCAAGGGGCAGAACTCCTTCTCGGATCATTTCCGGGAGCTGATGTTCCCCTTCCTGTCCGAGATTCTCAAGCCGCTGATCTCTGTCCATGCCAGCGATGACGACCCTGGTCTGTTGGAATTTCAGGTCCACTTCTGTTCCGACGCCCTGATTGCCACCCTGGAGCGGTGGCTGCTGGACAGGGAGCCGGCCCCGCCGGAGCTGTTTCTCCGCCGTTTGAAATCCTGTCTCCTGATGATCTCTGGCAGCGTCAGCGACGGTCTGTTCACAGAGGACGTGTGATCGCCGAAGGGCGAGCGCCTGTCTCCCTTTCTCCTCGGTTCGGAAAATACAAAACGCCTGAGCCGTGCACTCAGACGTCTTGTAAAGCAGCAAACCTCTCACACATTCTGGCCCCACTCCTGCGAGACCCGTGCAAGAAACTCTTGCTGTTTTGTAGTTTAAGCCTTTTTTCAGGATTTTTCAAGAGAAAAGCACGAAAAAACCGTGAACAGCCTGACAAAATCTTCACAGAGCGTTTACAAGCGCTTTGACATCTTGCACAAATTTTTCCAGGGGGAACGCTGCATACGGAAAAATGTCCGTATGCAGTGGACAGGGTGAGGTAACGTTTCCAAGCCCGGTGACAGTTCTTCGCCTGATCTCCTCCGAGAGATGAGAAAGTGCGCTGAAAATTCCGAAAAAAGCTCTTTACACCGCCCTTAAAATATGATACAGTAACCAAGTGTGCAGCGCCCTGTGCGCAGCGCAGGGACCCGTGGGCCTGGTCTCAGGAGACAGGAGAGAGACATCCCCAGTTCACCGGCCTGACACTCAGCTCAACGGGAATTTATAGAAAAGGTGGAACCCATTATGATCCGCAAAGAGGAAAAAACTGCCGTCATTGAGGCAAACCGCACTCATGAGAACGACACTGGCTCTCCTGAGGTCCAGATCGCCATTCTCACCACCCGTATTCAGCAGCTCACCGAGCACCTGAAGGTGCACACCCACGACAACCACTCCCGCCGTGGCCTGCTGAAAATGGTCGGTAAGCGCCGCCGTCTGCTGGACTATCTGGCAAAGAAGGATATCGAGCGCTATCGTGCGATCATCGCCAAGCTGGGCATTCGTAAGTAATACACTCCAGGGGTGGCGTCACAGGGCGTCACCCCTGCTGTGCGTTTCCCAGCACGTCCCGGAACAGAGGGAGCGCCTCTTTTAGCAGTTGAATCTGTCCTCCGGCATCTGCGGGAGGGTGGATTCAAGTGCTAAAAAGAGCCCTCTGTTCCTCCCATTGAAAAATATTCCAAGGAGGAAAACACAATCATGTCGATCATCATCAAGCATCGCGAGTTCCCCAATTACAAGTGCTACGAGATGGACCTGTGCGGCCGTCCCCTCAAGCTGGAGGTGGGCAAGGTGGCTGAGCTGGCCAACGCCGCCGTGGTCGTCACCTACGGCGAGACCACCGTTCTTGTCACCGCCACCGCCGCCTCCCGGCCCCGGGACGGGGTGGACTTCTTCCCCCTGTCTGTGGACTTTGAGGAAAAGCTGTACGCCGTTGGCCGCATCCCCGGATCCTTTATGCGCCGGGAGGGCCGTCCCAGCCTGCCCGCCGTTCTGGCCCGCCGCTGCATCGCCCGGCCCTTCCGCCCCCTGTTCCCCCACGCCGTGCGCCA
>JAJBTD010000149.1 GCA_020861055.1 Clostridiales bacterium
CCGCCCGTGGTGCTAGCACCCCGATTATTCCGCTCCGGGGCAGCGGCACCGCCCGGCGGGCGGTGGGCTCCACCACTCCGAACATGGGAATGGCCGGCTCCGCCTCCAAAACCGCCACGGCGGTGGAGCTGACGGTGCCGCAGGCAATGACCACCGTTTTCAGGTCAAAGGTGTGGAGAAAGGCCACGTCCTGCCGGGCATAGCGGGTGATGATCTCCCGGCTCCGGCCCCCGTAGGGCACCCGGCCGGTGTCGCCGAAGTAGATGATATCCTCGCCCGGCATCCGGGCCAGCAGCTCTCGGACGGAGGTCAGTCCCCCCAGACCGGAGTCGAAAACGCCGATGGGTCGGTTATCCATGTGATCTCTCCCCTCTGGGAATGAGCGTCAAAGATGCGGCAAACGCCGTTTCCCGCAGGTCATTATATCATACGTCATTTGGGAATGGAAGGCAAGGGAAACTTTTCAAGCGCTGCGCCAATTGACATCTGCTGAAAATATACTATACTATAGGTCAAAACCACGAAAGTTCCGTCTGGCTGCCAGAGCAGCGTCTTTCAAGGCCCTCTGTGGGGGCATTGGAGAGGAGGTTATGGAGATGGAGCTGAAGCTCACCCAAAAGCAATTCCGCCGTCTGCTGGATATGGCCTATATCGGCAACTGGGTCCTGAACTCCGCACGGGGAGAGGATCGGTTCCGGGACTACGACCAGGTGCAGAGCCTGCTGTTTTCCAAGGCTGCGGAGGAGGGGATGGATTCCCTGGCCATCCAGTACGGTCCTCTCACCTTGCCCAGTCCTGCCTATGTCAACGGCGGCATCCATGAGGCCATTGCCGACTACGAGGACGCCATCTTTTTCCGCATTCTGGCGGAGGAGCTGGCCCGGCGGGATATGAACGACGTCCCCATTGACGAGAGCAACATGGAGGAGCTGAACCAGCGAATGGATGCGTACATGGAAGAATTTGAGCTTCACGGGACCGACCATGTAATGGTGGAGACGGAGGACTGCTGAACACAGACTTCCCTCATCGACTGCCAAGCCAGGAAACGGCTCCCGAACGGCCCGGTGTGCACCGGGCTGTTCGGGAGCTTTTGTAATTTTCCACCATCTGCCCCCATTTCCTGGTGCAAAATTTGATCGCTCGTGGTATACTTGACCCATCGGGACCGCTTCGCGGTGCCAATCGAATATTAAAGGAGTTGCTTACATGAATCGATCGGAGATCGTCCGCATACTGGAGGAGGGCCGCGCTGTCCTGGGCATCGAGCTGGGTTCCACCCGCATTAAGGGAGTCTTGATCGGGCCCGACCACGCCCCCATCGCCTCCGGGGACTATGGCTGGGAAAACCGGTATGAAAACGGCGTCTGGACCTATCATATGGAGGACGTGTGGACAGGCCTTCAGTCCTGTTACGCCAGTCTGGCGGAGGATGTCCGTAGCCGCTATGGCGTCACCCTGAGACGGCTCTCCGGGGTGGGATTTTCCGCCATGATGCACGGCTACCTTCCCTTTGACCAGGCGGGGGAACTGCTGGTGCCCTTCCGCACCTGGCGGAATACCATCACCGGCCCCGCCGCCGCAGAGCTGACCGAGCTGCTGAACTTCAATATCCCCCAGCGGTGGTCCGTCGCCCATCTGTACCAGGCCATTTTGAACGGAGAGGCCCATGTGAACGACATCGCCACCCTCACCACCCTGGCGGGCTACGTCCACTGGAAGCTCACAGGCCGGAAGGTGCTGGGAGTGGGCGAGGCCTCCGGAATGTTCCCCATCGACAGCGAGACAGGGACCTATGACAAGGAGATGCTGGACAAGTTCCAGTCTGCCGCCGCCGCTCACGGCTGGACCGGCTCTCTGGAGGCGATTCTTCCCCAGGTGCTCATGGCCGGTGAGGACGCCGGTGTTCTCACTCCGGAGGGGGCTGCTCTGCTGGACCCCACAGGGACGCTGGAGCCGGGCTGCCCCGCCGCGCCCCCGGAGGGGGACGCAGGCACCGGAATGGCCGCCACCAACTCCGTCACCCCCCGCACCGGAAACGTATCCGCCGGGACCTCCATTTTCTCCATGGTGGTGCTGGAGCGGCGGCTGAGCCAGGTTCACGAGGAGATCGATATGGTGACCACGCCCACGGGGCAGCCTGTGGCCATGGTCCACTGCAACAACTGCACCAACGAGATCAACGCCTGGGCCGGCGTATTTCGGGGCTTTTTGGAAGCTCTGGGCCAGCAGGCGGATATGAACCAGATCTATTCCGCCATGTTCCGCTCCGCCGCCCTGGGTGCGCCGGACTGCGGTGGACTGGTGCTGTACAACTATCTCTCCGGTGAGCCGGTGACCGGCTTTGCCGAGGGACGGCCTCTGCTGTGCCGCCGCCCAGAGGACCGACTGGACTTTCCCAATTTCATGCGGGCCCAGCTCTCCTCCGCCGTGGCCACCCTCAAGCTGGGCATGGACATTCTGGCCGGGGAGCAGGTGAAGATCGACCGTCTCTACGGACACGGAGGCTATTTCAAGACGCCAGAGGTGGGCCAGCGCATTCTGGCCGCCGCCCTGGGTACCCCAGTCTCCGTCATGGAGACCGCCGGAGAGGGCGGCGCATGGGGCATGGCTCTTCTGGCCGCCTACCGGGTGAACCGCGCTCAGGGGGAGACGCTGGACCGCTATCTGGCTGACCGGGTCTTTGCCGGGCAGACCGGCGTCACTCTGGCCCCCACTCCGGCCGATCAGGAGGGCTTCCAGACATTCATCCGCCAGTACCAGGCGGGTCTGGGAGCAGAGCGGGCAGCCGTGGAGTGCGTCCGATAAGGGCTTTGCTCAGGAGGAGCTATGGAGCAAATCGCCCTCTGCTATCAAGCCGCCGCAGCGCTGCTGACCGCCGCCGCCCAGGGTCTGGGCTATGCAAGTCTCCCGGCGACCATCCCTCTGCGGCTCCGGGCGGATACGGGGACGCTGGTCTCCGGGCTTGCCCCGGCCCTGACCGGGAGAGGGAACGCCGATGCGCTGGCGCAGGAACTGGCGGAATGGTTGTCTCTGGCGGGCACGCCCTTTGAGCGGGCCGAGGCCCATGCCGGGCTGGTGCAGCGTCACATCTCCCCCCATTGGGGG
>JAJBTD010000151.1 GCA_020861055.1 Clostridiales bacterium
CGGCTCCTCTCCCCTGCCCCAGTTCATGGACCAGACCAACCCTCTGGCAGAGCTGACCCACAAGCGGCGTATCTCCGCCCTCGGTCCCGGCGGTCTGTCCAGAGAGCGGGCCTCCTTCGACGTGCGTGACGTTCACTACAGCCACTATGGCCGTCTGTGCCCCATCGAGACGCCGGAAGGTCCCAACATCGGCCTGATCTCCTATCTGGCCTCCTATGCCCGTGTGAACCGGTACGGCTTTATCGAGGCCCCCTACCGCAAGGTGGAAAAGGGCACCTGCCGGGTCACGGACGAGGTGGAATACATGACCGCCGACGTGGAGGATCAGTATATCATCGCCCCAGCCACCGAGCCTCTGGACGAAAACGGCTGTCTGGCCAACAAGCGTGTCACCTGCCGCCACCAGAACGATATTCTGGACGTGGACCGCTCCATGGTGGACTATGTGGACGTGTCCCCCCAGATGATGGTCTCCGTGGCCACCGCCATGATCCCCTTCCTGGAAAACGACGACGCCAACCGGGCCCTGATGGGCGCCAACATGCAGCGTCAGGCCGTGCCCCTGCTGGTCACCGAGGCCCCCATCGTGGCCACCGGCCAGGAGTATAAGAACTGCCAGGACTCCGAGGTCTGCGTTCTCGCCGAGGGCGACGGCGTGGTGGAGCGGGTGGACGCCACCCATATCGTCGTCCGCTACGATTCCGGTGAGCGGAAGGACTACAAGCTGACCAAATTCATGCGCTCCAACCATACCACCTGCATCAACCAGCGGCCCATCGTCTCTGCCGGTCAGCGGGTGAAGTACCGGGAGACCCTGGCCGACGGCCCCTCCACCTGCAACGGTGAGATCGCCCTGGGCCGGAACATCCTCATGGGCTTTATGACCTGGGAGGGCTACAACTACGAGGACGCCGTGCTGCTCTCCGAGCGGATGGTGAAGGAGGACGTGTTCACCTCCATCCACATCGAGGAGCACGAGCTGGAAGCCAGGGAGACCAAGCTGGGCCCTGAGGAGATTACCCGTGATATCCCCAACGTGGGCGACGACGCCCTGAAGGATCTGGACGAGCGGGGCATCATCCGTGTGGGCGCAGAAGTCACTGCCGGCGACATCCTGGTGGGCAAGGTCACCCCCAAGGGCGAGACCGACCTCACCGCCGAGGAGCGTCTGCTCCGGGCCATCTTTGGCGAGAAGGCCCGTGAGGTCCGGGACACCTCCCTCAAGCTGCCCCACGGCGCCAGCGGCATCGTGGTGGACGTGAAGGTGTTCACCCGTGAAAACGGCGACGAGCTGGGCCCCGGCGTCAACCAGTGCGTCCGGGTGTATATCGCCCAGAAGCGGAAGATCTCCGTGGGCGATAAGATGGCCGGCCGCCACGGCAACAAGGGCGTGGTTTCCCGCATCATGCCGGTGGAGGATATGCCCTTCCTGCCCGACGGCACCCCCCTGGACATCGTGCTGAACCCCCTGGGCGTGCCCTCCCGTATGAACATCGGCCAGGTGCTGGAGGTCCATCTGGGCTACGCCGCCAAGACCCTGGGCTGGAAGGTGGCCACCCCCATCTTCAACGGCGCCAACGAGCAGGACATCCAGGCCCTGCTGCGCCAGGCCGGTCTGAATGAGAACGGCAAGAGCTGGCTCTACGACGGCCGCACCGGTCAGCGGTTCGACAACCCTGTCACCGTGGGCTATGTCTACTTCCTCAAGCTCCACCATCTGGTGGACGATAAGATCCACGCCCGTTCCACTGGCCCCTACTCCCTGGTCACCCAACAGCCTCTGGGCGGCAAGGCCCAGTTCGGCGGCCAGCGGTTCGGCGAGATGGAGGTCTGGGCGCTGGAGGCCTACGGCGCCGCCTACACCCTCCAGGAGATCCTGACCGTCAAGTCCGACGATGTGACCGGACGTGTCAGCACCTATGAGGCCATTGTCAAGGGCAAGAACATTCCTAAGCCCGGCGTGCCGGAGTCCTTCCGGGTCATGATGAAGGAGCTGCAGGCCCTGTGTCTGGACGTGCGTGTTCTGGACAAGGACGGCAACACCGTCGACCTGCGCGACCTGGACGATGATGACGACGGCTATGTGGCCCGGGACAAGGATTTTGACGACGATTACTATCCCCAGAACGAGCAGGAGTTTGCTAACAACGGCTACACCACCGGCGAGATGGACGCCGAGGGCAACATCGTCGAGGATGAGTCTCCTGAGGCTCCCACCTTTGAGGAGGGCGAGCTGTTTCTGGACGATGCCGGTACTCTGGACGATGATTGATAAGGAGGAGGACGTTATCTATGAGCTGCCCTGATTTTGACGCCATTAAAATTTCCGTCGCCTCCCCGGAACAGATTCGGGAATGGTCCTATGGCGAGGTCAAAAAGCCGGAGACCATCAACTACCGCACCCTGAAGCCGGAGCGGGGCGGCCTGTACTGCGAGCGCATTTTTGGACCCACCAAGGACTGGGAGTGCCACTGCGGAAAATATAAGAAGATCCGCTACAAGGGTAAGATCTGCGAGCGCTGCGGCGTGGAGGTCACCCGCTCCAAGGTGCGCCGGGAGCGGATGGGCCACATCGAGCTGGCCGCCCCTGTCTCCCACATCTGGTACTTTAAGGGCATCCCTTCCCGGATGGGCCTGATCCTGGACATCAGCCCCCGTATTCTGGAGAAGGTGCTGTACTTCGTCAACTATATCGTCACCGACCCCGGCTTCACCCCCCTGGTCAAGAACCAGATCCTGACCGAAAAGGAATACCGGGATATGCGGGAGAAGTATGAGGATGACTTCGACGCCGGGATGGGAGCCGAGGCCATCAAGAAGCTGCTCCAGGACATCGACCTGGAGGCCCTCTCCGCCGATCTTCACAACCAGCTGAAAAACGCCTCCGGCCAGAAAAAGGCCCGCATCGGCAAGCGGCTGGAGGTCGTGGGCGCGTTCCTGCACTCCGGCAACCGGCCTGAGTGGATGATTATCGAGGCGCTGCCCGTCATACCTCCGGATATTCGCCCCATGATCCAGCTCGACGGCGGCCGCTTCGCCACCGCCGATCTGAGCGACCTGTACCGCGGGGTCATCAACCGCCACA
>JAJBTD010000188.1 GCA_020861055.1 Clostridiales bacterium
ATATGGATGTTGTTGATGCCGATGGCCAGATGATACAGGTAATCCTTCCAGAGCTTCTGATACTCCTCGTTGCCGTTTTGCAGCCCGTCGAAGAAGCTCTCGATAGAGATTCCCAAATCCTCCGAAATACGGTTGGTGGAGCAGTACGCCTCCAGGCAGCCCTTCTGCCCACAGCCGCACTGTCTTCCGCCGGGAACGATGGTCATATGGCCGAACTCTCCGCCATGGAAGGTGTTACCATGATAGGTGTCCCCGCCCAGGAGCATAGCGCCGCCAATGCCCCGGTGAAGGAACAGATAGACCATATTTTTCTTCTCCGGGTTGACCCACCAGGTAGCCAAGCCGCCGGCGTTGGCGTCGTTTTCAAACTGTACCGGATAGGGGATGCGGCTGGCGATTCGGTTCAGATCCAGTTCGGTCACCGGCTGCATGGGGGACATCTCCGCAATACCCTTCTCCATATCCGGCACGCCGCAGACGGCAATCCCAACGCCCAGGAGACGGTTGGTATCGATGCTGTTGGTGTGGATAAAGTCCTCAATGGCCTGGGCCAGAAAATCCGCATACGCATCATCGTTGGCCAGAGGTCTGGTGACCCTCTGGCTGCACAGAAGCTGGGCGCGGATGTTGATGCAGGCCAGATGGATCCGCTGATGGCCGATATAGACGCCAATGGCCAGACGGACATTGTTGGAGACGCCGATCGCCCGGGGCTTCCGGCCCCCGGTGGAGTCAAAGGTACCCTGGAATTCCAGCAGATCAGCCTCCTGAAGCTCCTTCAGGTTCTGACCCACGGTGGGCAGGCTCAGAGACAGTGCCTGTGCAATATCCTGCTTGGTGACGGGGTGTCCGGCAGAATAGATATACCGGAACACGCGGTTGCGGTTCTGCCGCCGCAGCTCGGCAGTATTGTAGGTAGCCATAACTTTTTACTCCTCTGCCTTAACTTTTGGAAAAGTGATTCGACTTTGAATTCATTTTAACATATCCCCGAAAAAAATCAAGCCTAAAATGAAAATTTTGCGTCTTTTTTCAAAAAATGTGCAATTTGCGCAAAACCGCTCTCTTTTTTTCTTTTGGAGTGTTTATTTTGACATTTTTTCGGGAGATAAAAGTCTGTTTTCTGTGAACTGAAAACATTTCCACGCAAAAACATTCCCCTCCGCCTCCGGGTCGGGACGGCCGTCCCCCGCAAAGAAACGGCGGTGCATTTTTTCCTGCATCTTCCGGGTGCGGATATCTGTCCAGACCGGCCGTTCCGGCAGGAGCCGGAGCACGGCCCAGAGGAGCCATCCCACGGCACTTCTTTTCTTCTCCCGTTTTCGATTATAACACAGCAAAAGTCGGCGGGCAATGCGGAAATCTGCCCATTTTTGGGGGTCTGTTTGGGCAAAAAAGGGGGCATACTGGCTGAGACGGACCTGCTGCGCGTCTCTTTTTCCCTTGTCACCAGAGGAAAAGCGTATTATAATGAGGTGGAGGGAAATGCCCTCTGTGCCGCATGATGCGGCTCCATCTCTAAAAATGACCGGGAGGCCGGTTTTATGTCAGTTTCTCAATTAAAAGCAATGCTGCGCCCCGGCTGCCACGCCCATCTGGTAGGCGTCGGCGGCGTATCCATGTTCCCCCTGGCAGAGATGCTGCTGGAGCGGGGCGTTGTCGTCACCGGTTCAGACGCCAGAGAGTCCGACCATGTGGCCCAGCTCCGTGCCCAGGGTGTCGCTGTCACCATCGGTCATCTGCCGGAGTCGGTGCAGGGAGCCGACCTGGTCATCCGCACTGCCGCCGTCCATGACGACAACCCGGAGATCGCCGCCGCCCGCTCTGCCGGCATCCCCGTCTTTGAGCGCGCCCAGGCCCTGGGCGCCCTCATGAGCGATTATCAGCACGCCCTCTGCGTCGCCGGGACCCACGGCAAGACCACCACCACCTCCATGTGCGCCCATATTGCTCTGGAGGCCCGGCTGGACCCCTCCATTATGATCGGCGGTAATCTCCCGGTCCTGGGCAGCGGCTACCGCATTGGCAAGAGGGATACCTTCGTTCTGGAAGCCTGCGAATACTGCAACTCCTTTCTCTCCTTCCGGCCCACCGTGGCGGTCATTCTCAACGTAGAGGAGGATCACATGGACTTCTTCCACAGCCTGGAGGAGATCCAGACCTCCTTCCGTACCTTTGCCGAGCTGGTGCCGGAGGACGGCTGCGTGGTGGCCAACGCCGACCACCCAGCCACCATGGCGGCGCTGTACGGTCTGGAGCGGGAGCTGGTCACCTTCGGCCTGGAGCAGCCCGCCCGTGTCACCGCCCGGAACCTGCTCTTTGAGGAGGGACTGCCTCAGTTCGACATCATCTGTGACGGAGCCTTTCTGTGCCACGCGGAGCTGTCCGTCCCCGGACGGCACAACGTCATGAACGCCCTGGCTGCCGCCGCCGCCAGCTGGTTCATGGGAGTCAGTGGGGCCGCCATCGCCGCAGGTCTAAACGCCTACCACGGGGCGGAGCGCCGGTTTGAGTACCGGGGCGAGGTCAATGGCGCGAAGGTGTACGACGACTACGCCCACCATCCCGGTGAGCTGCACACCCTGTTTTCCATGGCGGAAACTCTGCCCCACAAGCGCATCCTCTGCGCCTTCCAGCCCCACACCTACTCCCGGACGGTGGCCTTCTTCGACGGCTTCGTGGAGGAGCTGTCCCGGCCCGACCGGACGGTGCTGATGGAGATCTTCCCCGCCCGTGAGACCAACACCACCGGCATCTCCTCCCGCGACCTGGCCCAGCGTATCCCCGGCGCAGTTTACTGCGCCACCCTGGAGGAGACGGAGCAGGCCCTCCGCTCTCTGGCCCAGCCGGGAGATCTGGTACTCACTGTGGGCGCCGGGGAGCTGAATCGGGTGGCCGGATGGCTGGTGAGCGGGCAGGGCGCGCCCTCTTCGTCTCTCTGAGGGCTGCGCAGCCGCTCTGCACGCTGCAAAAATCTCTTTTCCTGTAGGTTCGTCAATCATACTTTACACTTAGGGAAAGAAGAAAGGACAACTTT
>JAJBTD010000077.1 GCA_020861055.1 Clostridiales bacterium
TGCGGGCGATCTGGTTGATGTTGTTGCCGATGCGGTTGATCTCAGTGTACAGTGCACCTAAATCATTCGGCGGCCGCTCCCGAAGCTGGATACCAGCCAGCGAGGAGCGGACGACCTCACTGGCGGACAGACCGCTTTTCCGGCTCAGGGTTTCCAGACGGCGGTACTCCGTGTCGGTAAGCCGGACGGGGACGATGTGGGTTCGTTTGGGCATAGGCTTCCTTTTTCGATTTCCCGCCCCCGGCGGGCATTTGGAGACTGGGGCACGCCCCAGCAAGCGCCGACGTATTACGAAGGCATTTCTGCGTATCCGTCGTTTGGGAGGGGGTCAGCAACTCGTCCATCATCTCTGCTGCTGCGGCCTGGGCGGACTGGATGGAGTGGGCATAAATCTTCATTGTGGTGGTGGGGCTGCCGTCTGTATTGGATATATTACCCATTTTGTTCACCTTACTGGGTGCTGTTACAGCAACATTACCGTAAAATGAAGAAAATATCCATTCCTATGCAAAAAGGCGGAGAACCGCTCCGTAAAACGTCATCAGAGATATGCAAAGGCCGCCTCGCCTGATCGGCGAGACGGCCTTGTACAGATTGTAGTCAGCAACGCTGCAAGTGACGGAAAACATCGGAGGGGACGGGCCCGTCCCTGTCAGAGGATTCAGCCCCGACAGGTCACCACAGCCTCAGCGCTGCCGAAGGGGCTCTCGCCCCGAACGGTCACCGTTCCGGCTCCGTCTGGCTTTACGATAGCCAGGGCCTCGCCGTAATAGGTGTCGGTGGTGTCCGTCAGGTAGCCCCGTTCGTTGTAGGGGCAGGCGCTGCCCAGGCCCAGCAAAGTCCCGCCCTGGACGGTGACATGGACATCTCCCCGGACCAGAGGCTTGACCTCCCCTTCTTCATCGGTGTATTTCAGCCGGACGTAGCACAGGCCGTCCGAGGATACCGTCTCCGTCTCCGGGGACAGGGTCAGCAGGGTCTCGTCTCCGGCGCTGTGGAGAGAGGTGCGGTACAGCTCGGCTCCATTCTCGTCATAGGCTACGGCGGTCAGCTCTCCCGGCTGATAGGTCACCCGGAAGGGGGTGCGGCAGTTCTTCGCTCTCTTTTTCCGGCCAAGCTCCTGCCCGTTGAGCAACAGAGCCACCTCTGCTCCCCGGCTGTAGACCTCTACCTGAGTTTCCTTGCCCTCAGCCCCGTTCCAGCTCCAGCTCTCGAAGGTGTTGGACATCCGCCAGGCGGAGGGGGAGTGCCGGTCAAAGGCGTGATCCGCCGGGACGACGCCGATGCGGATGGGAGACAGCTCGAAGGCCACCTGAGTATAGGCCGCCTCGCCGGAGGGCTTTCCGGTGATATCCAACCGTCCGCTGCCTGCGGTCAGCCAGCCAACTCCGTGGTCAAATTCCGGGGCGTAGTCGGCATACTCCCAGGCACCGATGCCCAGCTCGCCCAGGTAGTCCATCCCGGCCCAGACGAAGTCGCCGATGAGGGCGGGATGCTCCTTGGCCAGGTCCCAGAACCGGGCGGCGTCGGCGCAGAAGGTCTCGCTGCCCACGATGACCCGGTCGGGATACCGCTTGAAGTCCCCCTCGTAGCGGTTGATGCCGTAGTTATACCCCGCCACGTCCAGCTTGGCGAAGGCCTCACGGGTCTTGACGTTGCTCCCGTGGAGGGTCGCCCCGAACTTCATGAAGCCGGAGCCCATCAGCCCCGCCAGGTTGTTGAAGAACTCGCTGCCCACTGCCTTCTTTTTGCCGGGCTTGCCCTGGTTCTTCTCCGCCTTTTCCGCCTCCTTTTTCGCCTTGTCGTCGCTGTAGACGCCAAAGCCCATGGAGCTGAGGTAGTTGAAGAAGATATTGATGCCGCAGGTCACCGGGCGGCTATCCAGCTCGTGGAGCAAATCCCGCATCTGCCCGGTCAGCTCGATTCCTCTGGGCTGGGCAGTCTCGGAGACCTCGTTGCCAATGGAGTACATCACCACGGAGGGGTGATTGAAGTCTTTCTCCACGATGTCCGTCAGATCCTGTCTCCACTGCTGCTCCATGCAGGAGGCGTAGTCATACTGGGTCTTATGGATGTACCACATGTCCACATACTCGTCCATGACCAGCATACCCAGCCGGTCACAGGCGTCCAGCATGGCCCTGGAGCAGGGGTTGTGGGCGGAGCGGATAGCGTTATAGCCGTTCTCCAGCAGCAGCCGGATCTTCCGCTCCTCCGCCTGGGGATGGGCTGCCGCCCCCAACAGGCCGTTGTCGTGGTGGATGCAGGCCCCCCGGAGGATGACCTGCTCCCCGTTGATGCAGAAGCCCCGCCTGCTGTCGCACTCCACCGTCCGGATGCCGAAGGCCGTCTCCTGCACGTCCTCCCCGAAGGTCGCCCGGCAGGTGTACAGCTTGGGATGCTCCGGTGACCAGAGCTGGCCCCCCCGGAGGGTGACGCTCGCCGTCCGGGTCGTGCCGGGCAGCTCCACCGTGGTCAGCAGCCGCTCCCCGTCCAGCAGCTGGACGGACAGAGGAGCCTCCCCCTGGGTGAGCACCTGAACTTGAACCTGGGGCGGGTCGATGGAGCGGGTGGACACCCGCACCCCGTCGGGGCAGATGTGGGCCAGGGGCAGGACATGGAGCCACACCGGCCGGTAGATACCCGCGCCGGAATACCAGCGGCTGTTGGGCTGGTCGGCGTTGCGGGCGATGACCCGCACCTGGTTCTCCTCCCCGTACCGGAGCTTTCCGTCCAGGCTCACCCGGAAGCCGGTATAGCCGTAGGGGTGGAAGGCCGCCTGCTCCCCGTTGAGCCAGACCTCGGCGTTATGGTAGACCCCCTCGAACTCCAGCAGGACGTTTTTCTCCGCCCACTCCGCCGGAGCCTGGAACGTCTTTTCGTAGCAGTAGTCGTGGCCCTCAAACCAGCCGGTATTCGTGCCACCGGGAGAGTCCGGTGTCCGGGCCTCGGCCAGCATGGCGTCATGGGGAAGGGTCACGGGCTTTGCCGTGTCCAAGCCGTCCAGATGGCGACAGGTCCAGTTGTCGTTAAACGCGATTTTCAACAGATGCACCCTCTTTCTGTTATGCAGGACAATTCGGGCCGCCTTGCGGCGACCCGAAAGGTCGTGTTAATTATGCCTTTTCACGGGGAAGGAAGCCGGACACGGCGGACAGGACAGCCGCCACGCCCATCACCACTGCGATGGATACGATAGTGCCCACCTGGGTGGAATCACCGAACATCACAATACCCTGATAGGCGTCCACAAAGGAGCCCACATTATCCGTGACGATACGGGCGCAGCCCACCATATAGCAGGCGGAGGAGGCCACAACCAGGATGTCCAGGTCCTTCCAGATCGTCACCAGGTCGATGGCGATGCCCAAAATCAGGGCCACGGTGATGACGGAATCGGTAGCGCTGTGATCGGGGGCCCAGGCAGAGAACTGAACCAGGCCCACCACCGCCACGATGGCGGAGATCAGCAGGACATACCAGCCAAAGGATTTCTTTTTCAGAATCGACATTTGTTACGCCTCCTTACCAGGGTTCTTTTTCAGGTTCTTCCGGAGCATCATCGCCAGGCACAGGACCTCCAGAACGGCGCACACGGCAATAATGGCGTACATGGTGGGCTGCCACCAGGGGGTAACGGAGACAATGGTAGAATCCGGGCTGTAGCCGTTCATCAGGGCGCTGTTTGCCGCGATATAGAGGTCGTCATGGGCAGCGTCTCTCAGCAGATTGAGCAAATCTCCGTCATCCGTCTCCTCGATCTGCGCCACCACGCCTGCCGTTGAACGGCCTGCGAAGTCGAGACAGTAGCAGTCACAGCCAGCCTCCATGCTGCTGGCGAAATGGAGGAAATAGGTGTATCCCGGTGCGATACAGTCAGAAATCTGCTTTCCGACAAATCCCCACTCATCTTCAATGACATAGGTGCAGAGCTCAATGCTGGCAGAACACCATTTCATGCCCACACGGTTGTATCCGTGCATCAGCAGGGTCGCTCCGGCAGCGGCCACGCCTCCCTCAACGCCTCTCAGGCTGCCCTCACGGAAGGCCTGCTCGTTAAAGAACGTGCTGACGCCGGTGCGGTGTGTCTCCTGGTCGTTTCCGGTCACGTGCTTCGGACCGGCATTGATTCCCTTGGTCTGGAACGCCTCCACCACGGGGATGGCGCACAAATAGCTGACGTTGGCGTCCTCGGAGTAGTACTCCGCATTTCTGCCGCCGAAGGGCGTCCGGTGCAGGTCAACGCCCGGCATCCACGCCTCGGTCGCGCCGGTGTAGAGGTACTCCTCGCCCAGCAGCTCACCCCGCTCATACATCAGATCTCTGTTGAAGGTAGAGGAGAGAATCAGCTCGCAGGGATAGCAGCAGGCGGAGCGGTCGTCGCCATAATTGGAGAAGGTCTTGTCGATTCCGTCGGGGCCGTCGCCGATGAGTATGGCCGGAACGCCTACAGACACAATTTCAGCGGTTCCAGACATATCCGCCAGCAGCGACGCCAGCTCCTCAATGGTGAACTGATTCAGATAGGTCTCCCACTCCGGGTCGTCATAGTCCAGGCCGATCATGGCCGCCAGAGGGATACCCTGGTTGTCTCCCTGGGTGATATCGGAGACGCTGAGCGCATCAGCAGCCTTTTCGTAGTATTCGCCGTCCAGCACCTCCATCATCTCCTCCGTGGCCGCCACCTGGGTGGCCTCGGTGGGATAGGTGCCCTCCCAGTCGTTCCGGGACAGGTACACAACGGCGTCCTCGATCCAGTAATTGAGGTCGCATTCGTCGAACTGGTTGGTCACCACCGCGCCTGTGTACGCAGAGGTGCTGTAGGTCGTGGCGTCAAACTCCTCTGTCCAGCGATAGGTCTTGGCAGCGTTGCCGTCCGTGGCAGAGCCGTCCACGGCCACCATGCCGTCGGCGGAGGTATAGCCCTTGGCGGCCAGAACGTTGTTCAGGGCGTCATGGGCGTCGTCGCCGATGGAGATGTAGTAATCGCCCTCGCTGATGATATAGCCCTTTACGTTGATGTAGTCATAGCTGGCCAGGAGATACTTGTCGCAGACGATCTCCAGGGTCTGGCCCTCCCCCGGCTCCAGCATGTCGGTCTTGCCGAAGTCCAGCAGCTGAATGGCGGACTTCTCCACCAGGTTGGTCTTTTCATAGGTGCCATAGGGGGTCTGGGCATAGACCTGGACCACGCTCTTTCCGGCCACAGTGCCGGTGTTGGTGACGGTCACCGTGACGGTGATGTCCTCTCCGTCGATGACCACGCTGTCCAGGGTCTGCTCAAAGGTGGTGTAGGACAGGCCGTAGCCGTAGGGGAAGGTCACCTCGCCGGTGTAGTTCCAGGCCCCGCCGTTGGAGGAGCCCGCCGTGGAATCAGCGTTGCCCTGGCCCATAACGGCGTCCTCATACCGGGTCTCATAATACTTGTAGCCGATGTAGATGCTCTCCGCCTGGACAGTGTAGTAGGCCAAATCTTCCAGGTCATCCGATGTTCCCGCATCGACCTCATCAATGTTCGTCCAGGTTTGGTCATTGTAGCCCGCATTGACCACGGCGGGGGCGGAGGTGGAGTCTACCGCATAGGTGTCCTGGAGTTTGCCGGAGGGGTTCGCCTCACCGATCAGAAGATTGGCCACACCCCCAAAGCCCCGCTGACCGGGCAGGCCGATCCACAGGCAGGCGTCCACGTCGTACTCGTCCAGCCAGCCCAGCTCCATGGCCCAGCCGCTGTTGACAAGGACGATGATCTTGTCAAACACGCCCTGCTCCTTATAGGACTGAAGCATCTCCATCAGGTCCTTTTCCTCCTGGTGAAGGGCCAGCTGGCTGATTCCGGACGAATCTTCCACGTAAAGGTCCGTCCCTTCGGCGCCCTCTCTGGCGAACATGACGATGGCCACATCGTTGTAATCGTCCTCCCAGGAGCTGCGAAGGTCATCTGTGTAGAAGGAGATATCTACCTCCCCCATGGACCATTCTGTGCTATCGCCAAAAATGCTGCTGCCGCCGGTGCTCCGGCTGACATCGCTGTTTTCATATGCATTCCAGAGAGTATCGTTGATGGCAAAGCCCGCATTGGTCAAAGCGGTGTACAGGTCGATATTGTACTCCCCCTGATAGCCCTTGGAGCCGGCAGCGGCGATCCTATAGAGCGGCTGCACGACTGCGTGGCCAAACAGCGTCACACGCAGCTCGTCAGAGGACAGAGGCAGTGCGTTGTCCTCGTTTTTCAGCAGGACTGCGCCCTCCTCCTCCTCGGTGACTGCATGGCTGTAGGTGTCTGCGATCAGCAGCTGCAAATTGTCATAGTTCAGCTCGCCGTACGCACTCTCATAATAGGTGGTGTCCTCGTCTGAGTCGCTGTTGCTGACGATCTCGCTGGTCGTGATGCCCAGCATATCGTTGATGGTCGCCGAATAACCCAGCATGCACTGGGTCGCCAGGATGGCAACGACCAGCAGGATGGCAACTACGGACGAAAGCCCGGTCCACAGCTTGGAATGTTTCACTGCTTGATTCCTCCATTCTCATTTTACGTGATGCCGCCCCGGCACTGCGCAGATGCCGGGATGGCAGAGTGGGAGCGGCGCCGCTCCTGATGGAGACATTCTACAGCACTTTGCCAAAACATTGCAAGCAACCCCGCACAACCTGTCGTTTTTCCCGCACACTTTGTCGCTGACGCCCAAAAATGCGGGCGGTCGGCCGCTCGCATTTGGGCAGTTTACTTCTTCGGCGTGGGTATCATCACCTGGAGGGAGAAAATCCCGTCTCTGGCCCGGACGGTGACGCAGCCCCCGTACCGCTCGGCAATGGTACGGATGGTTTTCAGGCCGTAGCCATAATAGCTCCGGTCCCCCTTGGTGGTGATCGGGAGGCCGTTTTCAAATTGGAGCCGTCCCTGAAAGCGGTTTTCGATCTGGATCATCAGCAGGGCGCTGTGGGTATAGACCTTCACATCGACGACCCGCCGCTGGGGGTCCGGGAGCTGGCACACGGCGTCGATGGCGTTGTCCAGGGCGTTGCGGAAGATGAGGTACAGGTCGCCGGTCTGGATAAAGTCCAGGCTGGCCCCGTCCGCCACGCACATCCAGGAGATGTGGTTCGCACGGCAGAACAGGCTCCGCTCCTGAATGACGGTGTTCAGCGTCTCGTTTCTCGTGTCGACCTCCTCGTCATAGACGGCCAGGTTGTCGGATATCTCGTCCAGCAGCCTGTCCCGGTCGTCGTCGCTCTGCTCCTTGAGCATATCCGCCACCTGATGCTTCAGCTCGTGCATCAGGTGGGTGGTCAGCTCCATCTCCCTACGGGACTGCTGGGACTGCTCATGGCGGAGGTGACGGAGATAGTCCTGAATATCCAGCTCATGCTGGAGGCTGATCGTCTCCTTCTGGCTGACCTGGAGCCACAGGAGGAAGCAGCAGCAGAGGATTTCGTACACCTGGCAGATGAGAAACAGCGGCTCCCGCCCGGTGAGGTCCAGTCCCTTGGCAAAGGAGCTGATAAACGCTGACACCAGAAAAATCAACAGGGTGGCGGAGGTCAGGTTGAGCACGTTGAACTGGTAGGCTCCCTTCTCACAGATGGGCAGGATGCACCAGAAATAGACCGCCACATAGGGCACCACAATGGTCACCAGCCAGAGGGCAGTCTCAAACAGGTATCCCTCGCCAGGAATCAGCGCCGTCAGCAGCAGGACCAGGGCGGAGGAGATATGCTGCACTGTCATGCTCAGGGCGGTGCAGTACAGCGCCTCCCGGAAGGTGACCGGACACAGCAGCAGGAAGAAGGCCAGCGCCAGGGCGAAAAAGACGCCCATATAGATGAGGCAGCTCACCGTGGTATAGACGGGGTCCGTCCAGACGGCCTGTGCACCGCCGCTGTTCATCACCAGCAGCGAAATGCCCTCCACTGCCAGGCAGAACAGCGCCGCCCGGAGGCCAAAGCCCTCCCGCTTCTTGTGGGGCAGGGCCACCAGGAAGCAGGCCATCAGCATCTCGGTGACGAACCGGCTGCTCCACAGCAGGTCAAACAGCGCCATCATGCCTCCTCCCCTTCCGGCTCCACGCCGCCGATGTAGTCGGTGAGCGCCTGGAGAAACGCCTTGCGCCGGGGACGGCTGATTTTCAGCATATCATTCCCGGCTAGCAGCTCCTTTTGCTCTACCCAGGTGACATAACGCAAGTTCACCAGGTAGCAATTGTCGCACCGGGCGAAGGGACAGCCCGCCAGCAGCTCCTCCGCCCGCTTCATGGTATCACTGGTCTCATATATCCCATCCTCTGTGTGGTAGAGAAGCCGGTGCTTGATGACCTCCACGTAGACCAATCGGGAGACGGGGAGCTTGCGCATCCCGTCCCTGCCGGAGATGAGGATGTACCGTTCCTCCTTCTGGCGGAGCCGGGGAATCAACTGATCCATCCGCAGCTCAAAGACGGCATAGCTCACCGGCTTGACCAGGAAATCCATGGCCTGCACCTCATAGCCGCTGACAGCGTACTGGGCCATGCGGGTGACGAACACCAGGGTCACGTCGGTATCCACCTTGCGTATCTCCCTGGCGGTGGTCATGCCGTCCTTGTTTGGCATCTCCACATCCAGAAAGATCAAGTCATAGGTGGGCTGGAAACCGTCCAGCAGCTCTGCCCCATCCCGAAAGAGAGAGACCTGGAACAAAAGCCCGTGCTCCTCCTGATACCGGTTTAAGAAGCCGGCAATCTGCTGTGCCGCCATCTCTGCATTGTCCACCACTGCGATACGGATCATGGGGCTTACCTCCCGTCTCTCTGGTTCACCGTTGACTGTGTTCCAATTGTAGCAGAAGATGCAGAAAAGTGCAATCAAAACACATTTGGAGTTGTCATAAAGACGATTCTCCGGGAAAGCTGGAAACGCTTTCCTGGAGAATTTAGTGAGACGGGATCAAACTCCGCCCCAGACAGGTCAGGGTTCGCAGAGGCTTGGGGGCGGCAGGCCGCCAACAAGCGGCGGAGATATCCGCCGAGATATTGCTTGCTGCTGCAATGTGTTTGCCCTGGGACCTCATCACCCAAGTTCCGTCAGTACAAGGTCGGGTTCTCCCTCGCCCCGCTTTTTGGCGTGATTTTTGCGATATCTGTCCAGAGACAAATTCCTTGTAATTTTGCCCAGAAAGGCCATCAGGCAGCTTGGACGTTGCGTCGGCATGGAACTCCACGCTTTCAGATAGGTATCGTTCACACATTCCTCGGCATCTTCTTTGCTATGCAGGATGTTGCACGAAATCGAATGACAGTATGGCCCATATTTCGCATCGGTTTCCGATATGGACATCTCCGACCGCTGCCAGTACAGGTCAATGATTTTGTCGTCCTCCACCATCTCACTCCCATATTTGTTTCAGCCCTCTACTTGTCTCTTTACCTATATAGACGGAAGAAGCGGAGAACACATTTCACTCAGCTCAAAAAATATGTACAGGCTCCCATCCGGCAGGAGAAGGGAGCCTGTAGTTGTTTGATTTGGCGCGGCGCTGGCGTTGCAGCTCTCTGGTCAGCGGCCGCTTGTGTCGGGAATTGCGGATAACCGCGCTACGATATCGTCGCCAACGACGGTCAGTCGTTGCAGCGCCCATGCCGACATTCATGATCTTCCCCGTGATGGTGTCCGCCGCAGTGCGCTCCTTCATGGTGGCTGCACTGCACATCCGGCACATAGGCCAGGGTCCCCGCCAGGAGCGACTCCACCGCGGCGTCCGCATCGCCGGTCACGCCGCCGTACAGCTGAATCCCCGCCGAGGCCAGCGCGACCTGAGCGCCGCCTCCGATGCCGCCGCAAATCAGGATGTCCGCCTGCAAAGCACTGAGCACTGCCGCCAGCGCGCCATGGCCCTGACCGTTGGTG
Organism: Clostridiales bacterium; assembly: GCA_020861055.1. GTDB lineage: Bacteria > Bacillota > Clostridia > Oscillospirales > Oscillospiraceae > Onthomonas. Next base: position 9,883 of record JAJBTD010000077.1, read on the forward strand.
CCAACGACCTGGGAGGATACGACCTTTCCGCCCTCCACGTCGTAGACCTTGAACTGCTCCGTGTGGCCAAAGTGCTGATAAATCTGGCCGTTTTCATAGGTGACTGCGATTCTCATGATATATGCTCCTTTCGGTTTTTGAAAGAGCTGCTGGCTCTCCTGCCTGTAGCAGTCTGCCCGTCCGCAGAATGGGTTCCCGCCGGGGCAGAGTCGGTATTCCCCGCCCTCGATTTTGAGGGGACGCCCATCCACCAGCACGTCCGCCAGCTTTCTTCGGGCGGAGTCATAGATTTTCTGGGCAGTGGTGCGGGCCACCTGCATCCGCTGGCTGCACTGCTCCTGCGACAGCCCTTCCCGGTCGATCAGATGGATCGTCTCATATTCGTCCACCGTCAGGATAACGGGTTCCTTTTCCTCTCCGCCCTTCGCCGGGATAAATTCCAGCGTCTGTGGAAAGCGGCAGACCATTCTGCACTTGGTCGGTCTTGGCATGCTATCGCCTCTTTCTCATGGTCCCGTCGCCGTGATGATATCTTTGCGTGGGGAACCGTCTCTATCATACCTCCATTTATGGCATATGTCAAGAACTGCTGCTGACATACGCCATCAGCGTACCGCAAGACCTGTTCGCCGCTTTTTCGATGGGAGAGCAGCGCGCTGTGATAACGGAAATCGGTCCGCTGAAAAATTTTTTTCGAAAAATAGGAAAAAAGACTTGACTGTGAACCAGGTTCATGCTCTACACTCCTGTTGTGGGAGCCGAAAACGACCCGCAACCAACCGTTTGACAGGAGGACATCCATATGAAGATCAAAGAGGTCGAGCAGACTTTGGGCGTGGACCGCGCCAACATCCGTTATTACGAGCGGGAGGGACTGCTGCTCCCGGCAAGGGGAGAGAACCGCTATCGGGACTACAGCCAGGAGGATGTGGCCCGGCTCAAGACGGTGGTCATCCTGCGCAAGCTGGGTGTGCCGGTGGCGGAGATTCGGGAGATACTGGACGGACGGCAGTCCATGGCCGACGCGCTGGCGGAAAATGAGGAAAATCTGAAAAAGCAGATGGAGGAGCTCAACGGGGCGCTGACCCTGTGCCGCCGTCTGGAGCAGCAGCAGGTGGAGCTGGACACCTTCGACCAGGACTACTACTGGGAGGAGATGCACCGGGAGGAGCAGGCAGGCGGCGGCTTCCTGGACGTCTGCAAGGACTACCTGGCCTTCGAGAAGGACATTTTCAACCATGTGTTCTGGGACGGCACCGACATGGCCGAGGGCTTCGGCTGGACCGGCTGGAAGGCGGTGGTGTTCCCGCTGCTCCTGGTGCTGATCGTTATGGTGGTGGTGGGAGCGCTGTTTGTCCTGTGCTTTGGCGACACCTTCCTGGAGGGCTTTCTGATGCCCCTGGAGGTGCTTCTGGTGGCCTCCGTTCTGTTCCTGCCGGAGTTCCTGCTGCGCAGGCGTTTCCCCAAGGCCGCCCAGATGTGGCGGAAGGGGGTCCTCACCCTGTCATTGGTGGCGGGGGCGGCGCTGCTGATCGTGCTGGCGGTGCTGCTGCTCAACGATCGGTTCCACTTCCTGTTCTGAAACCGTCATACCCGGCCCGAAACGCAAGACGCCCCCGGCGGAATGCTCCGCCGGGGGCGTCTGTGGAACCTGCGGTTTGTGACAATTCGGGGGCAGTCGGTTTACTTCTTGTGTCCCTTGAGGGCCTTCATCCGCAGCTCGTGGTTCAGGATACGCTTGCGCAGGCGGAGGTTGTGGGGCGTGACCTCCAGCAGCTCGTCGTCGGCCAAAAACTCCAGACACTGCTCCAGGCTCATCTGACGGGGCGGGATGAGGCGGAGGGCCTCGTCAGAGCCGGCGGCCCGCATATTGGTCAGCTGTTTTTTCTTGCAGACGTTAACCGTGATGTCCTCCAGCTTGGGGTTGACTCCGACCACCATGCCCTCGTAGACCGGGGTGCCGGCACCGATGAACAGAGCGCCCCGCTCCTGGGCGTTGAACAGGCCGTAGGCCACCGCCTCTCCCGTCTCATAGGCGATGAGGGAGCCGGTGTTCCGGCGCTGAAGCTCTCCCTTATAGGGGGCGTAGGAGTCGAACACGGAGGTCATAATGCCCTCGCCCTTGGTAGCGGTCAAAAACTCGTTCCGATAGCCGAACAGCCCGCGGGAGGGGATGAGGAATTCCACCTTCATCCGGTTGCCTACCGGGTTCATGTCCACCATCTCGCCCTTGCGCAGACCCAGGGCCTCGATGACGCCGCCCACATAGTCCGCCGGGACGTCCAGCACCAGCCGCTCGATGGGCTCGCACTTGACCCCGTCGATCTCCCGATAGAGCACGCGGGGCGGGGACACCTGGAACTCGTATCCCTCCCGGCGCATAGTCTCGATGAGGATGGACAGGTGCATCTCCCCCCGTCCGGCCACGTTAAAGGAGTCGGTGGAGTCCTCCACCTCGGAGACCCGGAGGGAGACGTCCTTCAGCGTCTCCCGGAACAGCCGGTCCCGGATCTGCCGGGAGGTGACGAACTTGCCGTCCCGTCCGGCATAGGGAGAGTCGTTGACGGAGAAGGTCATCTCCATGGTGGGGGCGGAGATCTTCACAAAGCTCAGCGGCTCCACCTCCTCCGGGGCGCAGATGGTGTCCCCGATGGTGATATCCCCGATGCCGGAGAGGGCCACGATGTTCCCCGCCTCGGCGGACTCCGCCGGGACACGGGAGAGCCCGTCAAACTGGAACAGAGCGGTGGCCTTCACCTTCTTGGAGACCTTGTCCGGGTCGTGGTAGTTGCAGACCACGATCTCCTGATTCTGGCGGATGACGCCCCGCTCGATGCGGCCGATGGCGATCCGGCCCACAAACTCGTTGTAGTCGATGGAGGAGACCAGCATCTGGAAGGGGGCGTCCAACTCCACCTCCGGGGCGGGGATATACTCCAAAATGGTGTCGAAGAGGGGTTTCAGGTCGGTGCCGGGGACCTCCGGGGAATAGGAGGCGGTGCCGGAGCGGGCGGAGCAGAACAGCATGGGGGAGTCCAGCTGCTCGTCGGTGGCGTCCAGATCCATCAGCAGCTCCAGCACCTCGTCGATGACCTCATGCACCCGCTGATCGGGGCGGTCGATCTTGTTGACCACCACGATGACCCGATGGCCCAGCTCCAGGGCGCGGGAGAGGACGAAGCGGGTCTGAGGCATGGGACCCTCGGCGGCGTCCACCAGGAGAATGACGCCGTTGACCATTTTCAGCACCCGCTCCACCTCGCCGCCGAAGTCGGCGTGGCCCGGAGTGTCCACGATGTTGATCTTGGTGTCCCCATAGGTGACGGCGGTGTTCTTTGCCAGTATGGTAATGCCCCGCTCCCGCTCCAGATCGCCGGAGTCCATGACCCGCTCCACGACCTCTTGGTTTTCCCGGTAAACGCCGCTCTGCTGGAGCATAGCGTCTACCAGAGTGGTCTTTCCGTGGTCAACGTGGGCAATGATCGCAACATTTCTCAGCTTGGTCTGCTGCATGAGGTTCTTCCTCCTTCAAAGTCAGTGAAAGCGCATAACAACACAATTCCTAATTATAGCCAAGTCCCTGAAAATAGCAACCGATTTTGCCGGTCATTCGGCAAAATCGGCGTTTTTGGTTAAATGGAACGGCTGCACACGGGTATTTTTTGACGTTTTATGCGGCAGGACGCCTTTCCCTCCGGGAGACGGGGGGCGGGAGAGACGGACGGCCCGGTGGCTGCGTCCTGACGATAAGAGGCTTGCAGATTTTTCCCCCAGGCAGTATAATGTTCTCTGCCAAAAGCAGTTTACAGCCTGGAACGGGCCGGAAGGATGACAGACAGATGAAATTAGGTATCGTGGGTCTCCCCAACGTGGGCAAGAGCACCCTTTTTAACGCTATCACCAACGCCGGGGCGGAGTGCGCCAACTACCCCTTCTGCACCATCGAGCCGAATGTGGGCACCGTGGCGGTGCCGGACAGCCGGCTGGACTGGCTCTCCGACCTGTACCACCCCAAAAAGACGACCCGCGCCGTCATCGAGTTCGTGGACATCGCCGGTCTGGTGAAGGGGGCCAGCAGGGGAGAGGGCCTGGGGAACCAGTTCCTCTCCAATATCCGTGGCACCGACGCCATCGTCCATGTGGTCCGCTGCTTTGACGACGAGAACGTCATCCATGTGGAGGGCAGCACCGACCCCGTCCGGGACATCGGCATCATCGACCTGGAGCTGATCATGGCCGACCTGGAGATGGTGGACCGGCGCATCGACAAGGCGAAGAAGGCCGCCAAGGGGGACAAGAAATTTCTCCGTGAGGCGGAGGTGTTCTCCGGCCTTCGGGACTGGCTCAACGACGGCAACTCGGTGCGCTCCTATCCCTGCGGCGAGGACGAGCGGGAGCTGATCGCCACCAGCGACCTGCTGACTCTGAAGCCGGTGATCTACGCCGCCAATCTGGACGAGGACGCCTTCTCCGGCGGGGAATATGAGGAGAATCCCTATTACTGCGCCGTGAAGGCCCTGGCGGATAAGGAGGGGGCGCAGGTGATCCCCGTCTGCGCCAGTCTGGAGGAGGAGCTGAGCCAGATGGACAGCGAGGAGCAGGCCGCCTTTATGGAGGACCTGGGCATTCCGGAGTCCGGCCTGGACCGGCTGGTGAAGGCCAGCTATACCCTCCTGGGGCTGATCTCCTTCCTGACCTCCGGGGAGGACGAGTGCCGGGCCTGGACGATCACCAGAGGCACCAAGGCCCCCCAGGCGGCGGGCAAGATCCACTCCGATTTCGAGCGGGGCTTTATCCGGGCGGAGGTCATCGCCTATGACGACATGGTAGCCTGCGGCAGCGAGAAGGCGGCCAGGGAAAAGGGCCTGATGCGCTCCGAGGGCAAAGAGTATGTGGTGCAGGACGGGGACATCATCCTCTTCCGGTTCAACGTGTGACCCTGTCCGGGACTTCACCCCACTTTTTTTCAGCAAACGACACCCTCCGACGGATTTCGCCCCGCCGGAGGGTTTATGCTATCTCCGGCGGATGGTGGGGAAACTGGTCAGTTGCCGGGGAAAAAGAGCCGGACGGCCCAGGCTGCGGCGAGAAAGCCGACGACATCGGCGCAGAGGGCGGCGGGAATGGCGTACCGGGTGTTTCGAATGCCCACCGCCCCGAAGTAGACGCTGACAGTGTAGAAGGTGGTCTCAGTGGAGCCGAGCATCACCGCCGCCGTCCGCCCGATGAGCGAGTCCGGGCCATAGTGTTCCATCAGCTCCGCGCCCAAACCCAGAGCGGCGCTGCCGCTCATGGGGCGGACCAGCAGCAGCCCCACCGTCTCCGGAGGAATCCCCAGACAGGAGAGCAGCGGCCCCATGGCCTGGGCTGCCCAGTCCAGGAAGCCGGAGGCCCGGAGCATGGAGACGGCGGTCATAAGACCGATGAGGGGCGGCAGAATGTGCAGGAGGATGTGCAGCCCCTCTCCTGCGCCGTCTGCCAGCGTCTGGTACACGTCCACCCGTTTCCACACCCCGCCCACGGCGGAGAGGAGCAAAATGGAGGGGAGCAGCAGGGCGGTGAGCGCGCTCATCGCCCCCTCCAGAGCCGGGCAAATACCCGGACGGCCAGGATACCCGCCGCCACCGAGCAGGCCGAGGCCAGCCAGACGGCGGGGAGAATGTCGAAGGGTGTTTCGCACCCCGCCCCACTGCGCAGAGCGGCGACCGTGGTGGGGATGAGCTGGATGGAGGCGGTGTTGCACACCACCAGCATACACAGTCCGTCCGAGGCCACTCCGGGGGAGCGCTCTGCCATGCCGCGGGAGGCCTGGATACCCAGGGGCGTGGCGGCGTTGCCCAGCCCCAGGAGATTGGCGGAGACGTTGGCGGAGATCGCCTCCATCACCGTCCTATCCTCCCGAAAGGCGGGATAGAGTCTGCCCAAAACCGGCCGGAGCAGACGGCTGAGCCCCTCCAGCCCGCCGCAGGCCCGCAGCACCGCCATCACCCCGTTCCACAGACACAGAGGCCCCGCGATGGAGATGCACAGCTCCACGGCGCTCTGAGCCCCCGTCCCGGCGGCGGCGGAGACCGCCTCCAGCGTCCCGTTCTGCCAGCCGAAGATCAGGCTCAGGGCGACCATCCCCAGCCATAACCAGGTCATTGCCATAACCGATCCCTCCTTTGGACATACTCTATGAGAGAGCGGAGCCATTATGACCGGCGCAGAGGCCGGAACGGGGAGGGGAAACTTGCAGAGGCAAAGGATGTGCATCCAGGACGGACTTTTATGCGTGAAAAGGGAACATGGATTTCCAGATTCTGACAGATTCTTAACAATTTCTTTCAATTGCGCCCTCTTTATTGACTATCCCGCAATTTGCGCTAAAATGGGATACAGGAAAAAAGACAGCGGGGGCTGGGAACAGCTCCCGCTGGAAGGGATATGGGTGTCAATGACAGAACAGGAGCTGCTGCGGCGGCGCAGAGAGCAGCGGCGACGGCGGAAACGGCGGCGGCAGCTGCGGGGCGCGCTCCGGCTGGCCGGGTCGTTGCTGCTGTGCGTGCTGCTCACGGCGGGCTATGCCATCCTTAGCGGCGTGACGGTGGGCCGGGCGTCTGCGGCGGGGGAGACCGAAACGCAGACGGAGGCGCTCGACGGAACGGACGAGACCGGGGGGCAGACGGAGGAGCAGGTATCCCAAAAGGAAGCGGAGAGGGAGAGCAACGAGCCGGAGGAGCCCTCCTACCCGGAGCCTGACCCGGACAGCGTGATCTACCTGACCTTTGACGACGGCCCCAGCAGCACGATCACGGCGGAGATCCTGGACGTGCTGGAGGAGAACTGCGTGCAGGCGACCTTTTTCATCGTGGACTATTCGGAGGATAAGCTTCCCCTCCTGGAGCGGATGATCGAGGACGGCGACACCGTCGGTATTCACGCCATGGACCACGACTATGAGGCGTGTTACTCCTCCGAGGACGCCTACCTGGACGGGGTGGAGGAGCTGAAGGAGAAGCTGTACCAGGATACCGGGTACGAGGCGTTCTGTCTCCGGTTCCCCGGAGGCAGCTCCAACACCATCAGCGTCAACTACAACGAGGGAATCATGACCCGCCTGACCCAGCGGGTGGCCGACCTGGGCATGGAGTATTTTGACTGGAACGTGGACTCAGAGGACGCCAGCGGAAACGGCGTGCCGGACAGCACCCTGGTGACCAATGTCACCAGCGAGCTGAAAAAGGGACGGGATAACATCGTGCTGATGCACGACGCCAACGGCAAAAAAACGACCGTCCAGGCCCTCCAGTCCATCATCAACTACGGCAGGGAGAACGGCTATACCTTCAAGGCGATCGACCGGTCTACCACGCCGGTGCATCACCGGGTCGGCAATTGACGACGGCCCCAGGGCTGCGGATACGACCTGGGGGGGACGGCGGGAAGAAAGGAAATGAGAGATGAAATCCACCGGAATCGTTCGGAAGGTAGATGAGCTGGGGCGGATCGTCCTGCCCATCGAGCTGCGGCGCACCATGGAGATCTCCGAGAAGGACGCTCTGGAGATCTATGTGGACGGCTCGTCCATTGTCCTGCGGAAGTACCAGCCCTCCTGCATCTTTTGCGGCAATGCAAAAAACGTGGTGCCCTACAAGGGCAAGAACATCTGTCCCGCCTGTCTGAAGCAGCTCCAGGCGCTGTGAGGGGACTGCTCCCGCCACAGCAAATCGGGCGCACTGTCCTCAACATTTGACTCTGTCGTTTTACGACGAACTGGAACGCTCCCCGGCAGCTGCTGCCGGGGAGCGTTCCAGTCAGCCTGTCAAAGAACTACCCCTCCACCCCCATTTCTGGTATAATAAAGGAAAT
>JAJBTD010000174.1 GCA_020861055.1 Clostridiales bacterium
ACGCCGGCTCCGCCTGGGACTTGCCCTCGGCCTGCGGCTGGGACGGCTCCTCGTCCTTCATGCCATCCCGGAAGTTTTTGATGCTGTTGCCCAGCATTTTGGTGAGCTTGGGGATCTGGGTGGGGCCAAATAAAACGACCACGATCAACAGAATGACCAGCAGCTCCGGTACGCCGATTTTCATGGATTTTCTCCTCCTTCATCTTGATTTTGCGATGTCGCCTCAGGGACGGCGGCCTCCGTCTCCGCGGCCTCCACCGGGGCCGGCGCCGTCTCCCCTGCCGGAGCCTCCGGCAGTTGGTCGGTGGAAGCCCGCTTTTCCGGTTTGGCGGCGGGCTTTTTCGTCGGCTTTCCGATGTTATTCAGAGAGGTTTGCACCTCTTTGACGCTTCCTCTGATCTCCCTGTCCATCTCCTCCAGGGGCTCCATGGCCTCCCGGATGGGGGCCTGGGCCTCCTCCAGAGGCTCCACCACGTTTTCCTTGATCTCCGAGGTCAGGTCGTTGGTGGCGTTGCGAAAGGCCCGCAGTCCGGCCCCCAGCTTTTTGGCGAATTCCGGCAGCTTGTCCGGCCCGATCAACAGCAGGGCCACCACAAACACCACCACGATCTCCATAAATCCGATTTTCACGCTGTTGCATCCTTTCTGGCAGCTGCTCTGATTTATACGGCAAGGCCCTTGAAAAACGCCTGTCTTTCCGCTAAACTAAAGACGAGAAAGAGAAAAACAGGAGCGGGACCGCCATGGCAGAGCAACACAAATACCGCATGGGTGAATTTTCCCAGCGACTGGGCGTCAGCCGGGATCTCATCAAGCACTACGAAAAGCAGCACATCCTCACCTCCCGGCGGGAGGAGGGCAACCAGTACCGCTATTACTACCACGCCCAGTACCCGGCCATCCTCATCAGCAAAAAGCTGCAAAACCTGGGCTACTCCCTCCGGGAGATCGGGCGCATCCTCAACGGGGGCAGCCTGGCGGAATATGCCGCCGACAACGCCCGGCGCATCGCGGCACTGGAGCGGGAGCGGCTGCTCCGGGAGATGGAGCTGGACCACCTCCGGCTCGTCTACGCCTGCCAGCAGCGGGCGCTGGAGGGGACGCTGGAGGGCAGCTGGGCGCTGCTGCGCCGGCCTGCGCTGGTCTTTTTCCCCTTTTCCGAAATGGAGTCGTTTTTGCCTCTCTCCGTGGAGGACGCCGAGGCCATGCCCGACTGGATCGACGCCACGCCCGCGGTGGAGTATTGCAGGCTCATACGGCAGGGAAAGGTGCTCTTCGGCTTTACCGCTACGCCGGAACAGGTGGAGCTGCTGGAGCTGCGGGGCAGCCAGGTGGAGCGGCTCCCCGCCTGCCGGGTCTTCTGCTACTATCTGAAGGTCCCCCGCTCCGTCATCGGCGGCCCGGCGAACACCGACGAAAATGCGATCTCGTCCATGCTCCCCCCGGTGCTGGCGGCGCTGGAGGAACAAAATTTGTCGGTGACGGGACCGTTTCTGGCCCGTCACCTGTTTGAAGCGCAGGAGGATGGGATATTTTACTACTACTGTCAGGTGAGCGTCCCCGTCTCCGGGGTCGGAGATTAAAAATCTAATCGATGTTATTATAAAGTTGGGTGTAGGTCACAGGTCAATACTTTTTGTAAAACACACTCTCTTTTTGCAATTTTTACGTTCTTTTGTCCCATCAGGAAGGCACGAGAGCGAATCGCGCCGACTGCGCGAAATCCGCCCGACAGCCATCCCCTTCCGTCTTTTCACAAGGAGTACCCCATGAATGACAGCAAAGCCAATACTTCAAAGCCCGGCGACCTTCTGCTGATCGCCGGGCTGATTGTGGTCGGCCTTGCGCTGACTGTCTTTGTCCTGCTGTCCCGGATGGGCGGACAGAGCGACGATCTGACCGTCGTTATCCGCCAGGACGGGGAGGTGGTGGCCGCCCTCCCTCTGGACGAGGACGCGGTCTACACCGTTCAGGGAGAGGATGACGCCGTCAACCGGGTGGTCATCGAGGATGGAGCCGTTTTTATGGAGGAGGCCAGCTGCCCGGACCGGCTGTGCGTCAAGCAGGGGAAGATCCGCTATTCCGGGGACAGCCTCATCTGTCTGCCCAACCGGGTTGTGGTGGAGATCACCGGCCAGGACGATCTGGGCCTGGACGCCGTAGCCAAATGATGGAGGTGAAGGGATGAGCGCCAGAAGGGTGGCCCAATATGGTCTGCTGATCGCGCTGGCCATGGTGCTGAGCTATGTGGAATCGCTGATTCCGACGTTTTTTGCCGTCCCCGGCATCAAGCTGGGGCTGACCAATCTGGTGGTCATGGTGGCCCTGTACCGCATGAGCAGCCGGGACGCCGTCATCATCAACCTGGTGCGCATCCTGCTGGTGTCCATAACCTTCGGCAACGCGTTCAGTCTGATGTACGCCGCAGGGGGCGGACTGCTCTCCGGCGTGGTGATGATCTTACTGAAACGGACCGGAAGGTTCCGGCTGCAGACCGTCAGCATCGCCGGGGGCGTCGCCCACAATGTGGGGCAGATTTTGGTCGCCATGGCGCTGCTGGAGACGTGGCAGGTGTCCTATTACCTGCTGATTTTGTGGTGGAGCGGCCTGGCGGCGGGTCTGGTGATCGGGTTCCTCACCGCCCAGGTGGTGCGCCGCCTGCCCGCATCCCTGTTCGGACCGGGGACGGCGGCGGAGCGGGACGGAGACGGAAAGGGAGACGGGAAATGAGAAGGTTACATCGTCTGCTCTGCTGCCTGCTGGCGGCTCTGCTGCTCACCGGCTGCGCCGCCGGGACGGCGGAGGCCGAGGCGGAGCCTGACCCGGAGGCGGAGACCTCCAGCACCCAATACCTGGAGGCCATGGACACCTTTATGTCCCTCACCGCCTACGGCAGTGGCCGGGACGAGGCGCTGGAGGCCGCCGTGGCGGAGATTCAGCGGCTGGAGGCCCTGTTCACCGGGGGCAGCGAGGACAGCGAGAGCTACCAGCTGCCACGGTCCGGCCCCGCCGGTCTCTCGGAGGCC
>JAJBTD010000209.1 GCA_020861055.1 Clostridiales bacterium
GGCACAACTTCAGCGGACACAGGAACCTGCTGAGCCGGTGTCGGAAATGCCTGCGGCAGACCCCCAGCTTGCGGACGATGTGCCGTCAGTGGCTGAGCCTGAAGATGATTTCTCCGATATTGACCCGGAGGCAGTCCGACAGCGGTTGGCTGAGCACGGCATTGTCAATGGCGAAGTGGTTGACCCGGACAAACTGGCACAAAGCCCCTTCATCCGGCAGGTGGAGACCGATGTGGAGCGTATTGCTGCGGAGGAAGATGCAGCGGATAAAACACCTATTGATCCAAAGATTGATGCCAATGCCGTTGCCGCTGTACCCGAAGATACCTCCGAAGGCCGTTTTCATGTGATTGAGGTGGACTGGTATCCGGGCCGTGTGGCGTATTCCATCTGGGATGACCAGACTGACAGCTACTATGTGGGCAAGGATGGTCTCACCGTCGATTTTGTCAGCCGCTGGCAGGCGGAGGAATACCGGAATGAGCTGGAAGAATCGGCACAGAGAGATGCAACACTTTCTCCCCTGGACAGAGCGAAAGACCTGATCGACCAGTATTGTCTGGAAGAATTTTCGGAGGGCGCCGACTTTGCTGATTTGACCACTATTGGCGTTGCTTTTACCACCATCACAGACGATGAGATTCCCATTCAGGCGTATGTTGACCTGGTGGGATTCAAGTTGGAACGATACCTGGGTGAAGTGCTGATTGATGTCCGGCAATATGATTCTCTGGAGGCTCTGATTACCGGGGAATTGGAAGAACTGAGCTTTACCGACCTGACCTATGCTTCGGATGAGCAGATTGCCGCTGTGCTGGCGCAGGAAGCAGAACCGGCAGATGTTCCCCCTGTGGAGCAGGTGCAGGCGGTGATTCCGGAGGAGCCTTTTCCTTACTCTGTAGGCGATACGGTCTACCTGGAGGACGGCAAGCCCTTCGTCATCGACAGCATCGGGACATCCGATGTTCATCTGCTTGACCCGTCGCTTCGGTTCCCTGTCCTTCGTGCAGAGAGCCGGGAGAACTTCTTGCGGCTCATGGAGCGTTACCCCCAGGAACAGCAGGCGGAACAGCCTAATGAACAGCCAACAGTGACCGAGGAGCCGGTGGCATTTTACCCCGGCGAACAGAATGGTCTGCCTTTTGATGTAGAGATCAAAACGCTCCACTTTGGCGAACCTGAACAGACTACGCCCGCACAGGAGCCTGCCCCGGCGCAGGAAACAGCGGCTGAACCTGGGCTGATCCCAGAGGAGGCCATAGACAGGAACCCCATCTCCGTCCAGATTGGCGGCGAATGGCGCACCTTCCCTGACCGAGAAGCCGCCGAGGAAGCGCTCTATGCAGATTATAAGGAGCAGACCCACCGGAACGCTCAGAACTTCCGCATCACGGACGATGCGCTGGGCGAGGGCGGCTCCAAGGCTAAGTATCAGGCCAACGTAGCGGCCATCCAACTGTTGCAGCACCTGGAGGCCGAGAGCTTGCAGGCCACCCCGGAACAGCAGGAAGTGTTGTCCCGCTATGTGGGCTGGGGCAGTCTGGCAGATGCTTTTGACCCCAACAAGCCCGCTTGGGCGCAGGAATATCAGGAGCTGAAAAGCCTGCTCACTGAGGATGAATACGCCGCCGCCCGTGCTTCTACCCTGAATGCTCACTATACAAGCCCCACTGTTATCAAGGCCATCTATGAGGCCGTCGGCAACATGGGCTTCCAGACCGGCAACATCCTGGAGCCGTCAATGGGTGTTGGCAACTTTTTCGGACTATTGCCAGAGACCATGCAGGGCAGCAAGCTCTACGGTGTGGAGCTGGACAGCATTACAGGCCGCATTGCCCGGCAGCTCTATCCCCACGCAGACATCAAGGTGGCCGGGTTTGAGACCACAGACCGCAGAGACTTCTATGACCTGGCGGTGGGCAATGTCCCCTTTGGCGATTACAAGGTCAACGACAGGCCCTACAACAAACTGGGTTTCAGCATCCACAACTATTTCTTTGCGAAAGCCTTAGACCAGGTGCGTCCCAGCGGCGTGGTGGCCTTTGTCACTTCTCGCTATACGATGGACGCAAAATCCCCGGAGGTACGCAAGTATCTGGCACAGAGGGCTGAGCTGCTGGGAGCCATCCGGCTCCCCAATAATGCGTTCCGTGCCAATGCCGGAACGGATGTTGTCTCGGATATTATCTTTCTGCAAAAACGGGAGACGCCCATCGACATTGAACCTGACTGGGTGCATCTGGGGCAGACCCCGGAGGGGTTTGCTATCAACAGCTACTTTGTAGACCACCCGGAAATGGTGCTGGGCGAGCTGACATCCCAAAGTACCCAATACGGGCGGGAGGAATGTACCGTTGCACCCATCCCCGGCGCTGACCTGGCAGAACAGCTCCACGAGGCTGTTTCTCATATTCAGGGCAGCTATCAGGCGGTGGAGCTTTCCCCGGAGGACAGTCTGACGCCTGGCACCGATACCATCCCCGCAGACCCCAACGTGAAGAACTTCTCCTATGCGGCGGTGAATGGTGAGGTGTATTTCCGGGAGGATTCTATTATGCGCCATGTGGCACTCAGTGACACAGCCAGACAGCGGGCGCTGGGCATGATTAGCCTGCGCCAGACAGTGAACGAGCTGATCGAGCATCAGTTGGAAGACTACCCGGACGAGGCAATTCAGGCAAAACAGCACGAGCTGGAGCTGGCCTATGATGCCTTTACAGCGAAGTATGGCCTGCTGAACTCCCGCCCCAATGCGAGAGTGTTCGGAGACGATTCCTCCTACTACCTGCTCTGCTCTCTGGAGGACGTGGACGAGGACGGCAAGCTCATCGGCAAGGCAGATATGTTCACGAAGCGCACCATCCGGCCTGACCGGAGCGTGACCAGCGTGGACACGCCGGTGGAGGCGCTGGCCGTTTCCATTGGGGAGCATGGCGGCGTTGACCTGCCCTTCATGTCTGAACTGCTGGGAACACCGGGTGAGTTTGACCGTA
>JAJBTD010000233.1 GCA_020861055.1 Clostridiales bacterium
TACGGTCAAACTCACCCGGTGTTCCCAGCAGTTCAGACATGAAGGGCAGGTCAACATCGCCATGCTCCCCAATGGAAACGGCCAGCGCTTCCACCGGCGTGTCCACGCTGGTCACGCTCCGGTCAGGCCGGATGGTGCGTTTCGTGAACATATCCGCCTTGCCGATGAGCTTGCCGTCCTCGTCCACGTTCTCCAGAGAGCAGAGCAGATAATAGGAGGAATCATCCCCGAACACCCTCGCATTGGGGCGGGAGTTCAGCAGGCCATACTTTGCTGTAAAGGCATCGTAGGCCAGCTCCAGCTCATGCTGTTTTGCCTGAATCACCTCGTCCGGGTAGTCCTCCAACTGATACTCGATCAGCTCGTTCACCGTCTGGCGCAGGGAGATCATACCCAGCGCCCGCTGTCTGGCCGTGTCACTGAGCGCCACATGGCGCATGATGGAATCCTCCCGGAAATACACCTCACCATTCACCGCCGCATAGGAGAAGTTCTTCACGTTGGGGTCTGCGGGGATGGTATCGGTGCTAGGCGTCAGGCTGTCCTCCGGGGAAAGCTCCACAGCCTGATAGCTGCCCTGAATATGGGAAACAGCCTCGTGGAGCTGCTCCGCCAGGTCAGCGCCAGGGATGGGTGCAACGGTACATTCCTCCCGTCCATATTGGGTGCTTTGAGAGGTCAGCTCACCCAGCACCATTTCCAGGTGGTCAACGAAATAGCTGTTGATGGCAAATCCATCCGGGGTCTGGCCCAAGTGTACCCAATCAGGCTCGTCGTCGTCGCGGACTCCATATCCTTCGCTTCCGGGCAAGCCTGAAAGCTCACTCATTTCGTCGCTCCTCCTCTTCCCATCGAATCTGCGATTCGATGGGAGCCCTGATATGGGGGTCTCCCGTTTTTGCAGGAAGATGATGTCCGACACTACATCCGTTCCGGCATTGGCACGGAACGCATTATTGGGCAGCCGGATGGCTCCCAGCAGCTCCGCCCGCTGTGCCAGATACTTGCGTACCTCCGGGGACTTGGCGTCCATCGTGTACCGGCTGGTGACAAAAGCCACCACGCCGCCAGGCCGCACTTGGTCTAAGGCTTTCGCAAAGAAATAGTTGTGGATACTAAATCCCAGCTTGTTGTAGGGCCTGTCGTTGACCTTGTAATCGCCAAACGGCACGTTGCCCACCGCCAAGTCGTAGAAATCCCGCCGGTCAGTGGTCTCAAATCCGGCCACCTTGATGTCCGCATGGGGGTAGAGCTGCTGAGCGATACGCCCGGTGAGGGAGTCCAACTCCACACCGTAGAGCTTACTGCCTGCCATGCTGTCAGGGAGCAACCCGAAAAAGTTACCGACACCCATTGACGGCTCCAGGATATTGCCGGTCTGAAAGCCCATGTTGCCGACGGCCTCATAGATGGCCTTAATGACGGTAGGGCTTGTATAGTGTGCATTCAGGGTAGAAGCACGGGCGGCGGCGTATTCGTCCTCCGAAAGCAGGCTTTTCAGCTCCTGATATTCCTGCGCCCAGGCGGGCTTGTTGGGGTCAAAAGCATCTGCCAGACTGCCCCAGCCCACATAGCGGGATAACACTTCCTGCTGTTCCGGGCTGGCCTGCAAACCCTCTGCCTCCAGGTGGTGCAACAGCCGAATGGCTGCTACGTTGGCCTGATACTTGGCCTTGGGGCCGCCCTCACCCAGCGCATCGTCCGTGATGTGGAAGTTCTGGGCATTCCGGTGGGTCTGCTCCTTATAATCTTCATAGAGCGCTTCCTCGGCAGCTTCCCGGCTGGGGAAAGTGTGCCATTCGCCGCCGATCTGGACGGAGATGGGGTTTCTGTCTATGACCTCCTCCGGGGTTAGCTCCGGTTCGACCACAGGTTCAGCTACCGTTTCCTGCGCCGGGGTATGCTTCTGAGCAGGCTCAGCCTGTTCAGGTTCGCCAAAGTGGAGCGTCCTAATCTCCACATCGAAGGGCAGGCCGTTCTGTTCGCCGGGGTAAAATGCCACCGGCTCCTCGGTCACTGTGGGTTGCTGGGGCGACTGTTCCGCCTGTTGCTCCTGGGGATAGCGCTCCATGAGCCGCAGGAAGTTCTCACGGCTCTCTGCCCGGAGGACGGGGAACCGAAGCGATGGGTCGAGCAGATGAACATCCGATGTTCCGATGCTGTCGATGACAAAGGGCTTGCCATCCTCCAGATAGACGGTGTCGCCTACGTTGTAGGGAAACGCAGTTTCCGGGTGCAGCACCGCCTGCACCTGTTCCCGCAAGCCGGGGGTGTCTTTCAGTTCGGCACTGTCGATGAACTCATATGCGGCATCCCAACCGTCAAAGGTGATGGGGTAATCATCCAAATCCCCAAAATAAATCGGGTTGGTCTCCGTGGGACGG
Organism: Clostridiales bacterium; assembly: GCA_020861055.1. Classification (GTDB taxonomy): domain Bacteria; phylum Bacillota; class Clostridia; order Oscillospirales; family Oscillospiraceae; genus Onthomonas. Next base: position 2,385 of record JAJBTD010000233.1, read on the forward strand.
AACAAATAACCGGCAGTCTCCATCGCCGCCACAATGCGCTGCTGGTCTGGGGTCAGGTCAGACAACACCTGATTCCGATAATCCTGCTGCTCCGTTTCAAACTGTTCAGCCTGCTCTGCAAGGGGAACGTCAGCCTGTTCCGCTTCCTGCGCCAGCACAGCGGCGATTTGCTCATCCGAGGCGTAGGTCAGGTCATCAAAGCTCAGTTCTTCCAACTCTTCGGCAATCAGTGCCTCCAGCGAATCATACTGCCGGACATCGATCAGGGTTTCACCCAGGTAACGCTCCAGTTTGAAACCAACCAGGTCAACAGTCGCCTGAATTGGGATCTCATCATCCGTGATGGTAGTGAAAGCAAGGCCGATATTGGTCAGGTCGTCGAAATCGGCACCCTCCGAAAATTCCTCCAGACAATACTCGTCAATCAGCTCCTTGGCTCTGTCCAGGGGAGAAAGCGCTGTCTCCCTCTGTGTCGCTTCTACCAACTCATTCCGGTATTCCTCGGCCTGCCACCGGCTGAAGAAATCGACGGTGAGAAAGTCCTTGTCCACATAGTAGCTGTCTGTCTGGTCATCCCAGATAGAGTACGCCAC
>JAJBTD010000006.1 GCA_020861055.1 Clostridiales bacterium
TGCGCCGGTCCCCCTCCCCTTTCAGGGGAGGTATAGATTCTCCCACCCCACCCCAAAAGGAGCGATATATCATGGGATTTTTCGATAAACTGAAAAAAATCAACATTTTCAACACCTACACCAAGCTGGACGACGACTTCTACGACGAGCTGGAGGAGGCCCTCATCCTCTCCGACATGGGGATGGATTCCGCGCTGAAGGCGGTGGCCCGTCTCCGGGAGCGGTGCGAGGCGGAGCGCATCGGCGACACGGAACAGGCCAAGAACGTCATGCGGGAGATCCTGGCCGATATGCTCAACGTGGGGGACAAGCGGCTGATTTTGTACAGCCAGCCCTCCATCGTCCTGTTCATCGGGGTCAACGGGGTGGGCAAGACCACCACCATCGGCAAGATCGGCAACATCCTGAAAAAAGAGGGCAAAAAGGTCATGTTCGCCGCCGCCGACACCTTCCGGGCCGCCGCCACCGAGCAGCTCACCATCTGGGCGGAGCGGTGTGGCGTGGACATCATCAAGCAGGGGGAGGGGGCGGACCCCGCCTCGGTGGTCTTTGACGCCATCAACGCCGCCAACGCCCGGTATACCGACGTGGTGCTGGTGGACACCGCCGGACGGCTGCACAACAAGACCAACCTGATGAACGAGCTCAACAAGATCGACCGGGTCATCAAGCGGGAGTGCCCCATCTGCTCCAAGGAGACGCTGCTGGTGCTGGACGCCACCACGGGGCAGAACGGACTTATCCAGGCCAAGCAGTTTAAGGAGGCCTGCGGCATCACCGGCATCGTGCTCACCAAGCTGGACGGCACCGCCAAGGGCGGCATCGCCATCGCCATCGCCCAGGAGCTGGGCCTGCCGGTGAAGTTCGCCGGAGTGGGCGAGGGCATCGACGATCTGCGCTATTTTGACGCCGACGAGTTCGTTAAGGCGTTTATCTGAGGAGGCTTTTTGCATGAAACGGATCGACGGACGGGCCAAGGACCAGCTGCGGCCGGTGGAGATCATCCCCAACATCAACCGGTTTGCCGAGGGGAGCTGTCTCATCAAGTGCGGGAACACCCAGGTGTATATCACCGCCTCGGTGGAGAACCGGGTGCCGCCCCACGTCCCCGCAAACGAGGGTTGGGTGACGGCGGAATACAATATGCTGCCCCGTGCCAACCGGGACCGGAGCCGCCGGGACGTGTCCAAGCTCAAGCTCTCCGGCCGCTCTGCGGAGATCCAGCGGCTCATTGGCCGCTCCCTCCGGGCGGCGGTGGATCTGAAAAAGCTGCCCGGCTACCAGATCACCATCGACTGCGACGTGCTCCAGGGGGACGGGGGCACCCGGACGGCCTCGGTGACGGGGGGCTTCGTGGCCCTGGCCCTGGCCTGCCGGACGCTGCACAAGAACGGTTGGATTAAGGAAAATCCCATTATCCACAACGTGGCGGCGGTCTCCGCCGGTATTGTGGACAACGCCCTTCTCCTCGACCTGCGGTATGAGGAGGACTCCAACGCCATGGTAGACCTGAACTGCGTCATGACCGAGGAGGGCAAGCTCATCGAGATACAGGGCACCGGCGAGGGCCGTCCCTTTGACGTGGAGGAGCAGCAGAAGCTGGTCCGCTACTGTGCCAAGGGCATCGGCGAGCTGATCGAGCTGCAAAACCGGGTGCTGGCGGAGGCGGAGCGATGAAATTCGTACTGGCCAGCCACAATCCGGGCAAGCTGAAGGAGATGCAGGAGGTGCTGGGGCAGCTGGGGGTGGAGGTCGTCCTCCAGTCTCAGCTGGGCATCCAGGTGGACGTGGAAGAGACGGGGACGACCTTTGCGGAAAACGCCCTGCTCAAGGCGCAGGCCGTCTGCGCCGCCAGCGGCCTGCCCGCCATCTCCGACGACTCCGGCCTGTGCGTGGACGCATTGAACGGCGCGCCGGGGGTGTATACCGCCCGGTACGGCGGGGAGGGCCTCACCGACGAGCAGCGGTATCGGCTGCTGCTGCGCAATCTCCAGGGCCTGACTCCCCGCACCTGCCACTTTGAGACGGCCATCGCCTGCGCCTTTCCAGACGGGACGGTACTCACCGCCGAGGGCCGGTGCGACGGCACGGTGGCCTATGCCCCCATGGGCACCGACGGCTTTGGATATGACCCGATCTTCTGGGTGCCGGGGCTGAAAAAGACGTTTGCCCAGCTCACCCCGGAGGAGAAAAACGCCATCTCCCACCGGGGCAACGCCCTCCGGGCATTCGGAAAGGTGCTGGAGGGGTATTTGGGGGAGAAGGGTTGAAAGAGTTCAGCGAATTTGCCGAGAGCATAGGAACTGGATGGTAGTGCCTGCTGCTCTCCCTCCGTCACGGCTTACGCCGTGCCACCTCCCTCAAGGAGGGAGGCAAGGGTTTAACGCACCCTCTTGGCTCCCTCTCTGAGGCAGGGAGCGTAGCGGAAGTGCCGCTTGACGGCGGAGCTGTCAGCGAAGCTGACTGAGGGAGAGCAGTATGCATTTTCGTTCCGTATAAGTATCTGGCGAATTCGCCAACAGGCAGATGGAACGGCCTTTTGAAGAAGCCCAACAGACGATAAAGGAGACATCACATCCATGGAACTGACAAGCAAGCAGCGGGCCCAGCTGCGCAGCATGGCCAATACCATCGACACCATTCTGACGGTGGGGAAGGACGGCATCACGGAAAACCTGGTCGCCCAGTGCCGGGACGCCCTGGAGGCCAGGGAGCTGGTCAAGGGCAAGGTGCTGGAGAACTCGGAGTACGACGCCAGGACCGCCTGCGAGGAGCTGTGCCGCCGGGTGCCGGCGGAGCCGGTACAGGTCATCGGCAGCAAGTTCGTCCTCTACCGGCCCAGCCACCGGAAGGACAAGAAGGACAAGATCGTCCTGGTGCGGCCGCAACAGGGGAGCCAGGCAGGCAAATCGGCGTCTACGGCGGCACCTTCGACCCGCCTCCCCTGGGGCGTATGGCCGCCGCCCCCGGGGCGG
>JAJBTD010000114.1 GCA_020861055.1 Clostridiales bacterium
ATGTGGTCATCGACTACCGGGGAGAGCAGTTCATCATCGAGATGAAGATCTGGCGAGGCAACGCCTACCACGAGCGAGGTGAGGAGCAGCTGTCTGCTTACCTGGACTACTTCCATCTGAAAAAGGGCTATATGCTCAGCTTCAACAAAAACAAGGAGATCGGGGTAAAGGAGATCGTCCTGGGCGACCGGGTGCTGGTGGAAGCAGTGGTCTGACCCATATCAGAACAGAGCAAGGGGGAGCGCCCAGGGCGCTCCCCCGTTTTTTACCCTTCGACGCGCTCGACCGGCTCGGAAGAGGAGCCGCCGGGCGGGATCGGAAGGACGATATCGATCTGAAACAGCTGATCTTCCGAGGAGACGACCAGATTCCCGCCGTATTTCTGCACGACCCGCCGGATACTGAGCATCCCGTAGCCGTGACAGTCCCGATCTGCCTTGGTGGTGACGGGCAGCCCGTCCCGCAGCTCCAGGACGCCCTCGAAGTGGTTCTCTGCGTGGATGAGCAGGAGCTGGCTGGCGCTGCGCACGGACAGGTGGATAAAACGGGTTTCAGGGGACAGGTTCATTTCACACTCTATGGCGTTGTCCAGAATGTTGCCAAAGAGAGAGAAGATGTCCATGACCTCCATAAAATTCAACTTGGCCCCATCCACCATACAGGTAAACTGGATTCCTTTGGTGGTGCAGTGCAAACGCTTGTCCGTGAGCAGCACATCCAGCGTCTCGTTGCCGGTGCGCAGGGCGCTGCTGTAGATGGAGACGGACTGCTCCAGGCTGTCCAGATAGGCGCGGTCAACCTGCCCGGTTTCCCGGAGATCCCGTATCTGATGCTTCAGATCATGGCACTTGATGTTGATCGCATCCATTTTTTCCTTGACCAGACGGTATTGACGCTGCTCCTCCAGCAGAAGGGTCTGCATGGTGTGCAGCTCCGACCGCTCCTTTGCGGCGACCAGGGTCAAAACCTGCATCAGCAGCATGAAGAGGAAGAAGATGATCTCCCCCAGATTGAGCAGATTATAGAAAAAGAGATTGTAATTGGCGATAACCTGACTTTCAAAATAGAAGATGGGAGTGAGGATACACACCAGCACCAGGAGCAGAAGGGAGTTCTGCATGGGGATGTCGTATCCTTGAAGGCGGCGCATTCTTTTGCCCACCGTCAGGAAGACGATGAGATAGATCAGCAGAAAGCTGCCGATATAGAGCAGAATGTGAGGAATCGTGCCCTCCACAAAATAGGGACTCAGCCAGGTGTTCTGCCGGCAGAGGGATGCCATAATCAAGAAGAGCCGGTCAGTCATGTACCAGGTCATAAAACCGGAGCCAAAGTAAAAGAGCATATTCCAGATGTTTTCCCGGAAGCAGAATTGCAGCCCCAGGATCATCAGGAGAATGAGAACGCCGGAATAAAAGGCCTCCAACAGCAGAGAGCCTCCATAGGTGCGGGTGAACAGGAAGCAGAGCAGGCGAACGGGCACGAATACCACCACCGCGCGCAGCCAGAAGTGGGGCCTCCGCTCACAGCGGTAGGCAAAGATGAGGGTGGCCGTCAGAAAGGAGATGAAAATATCGAGGAATTTGAAATGGTACAGAAGAAACTGGATGGGCTCGGTGGGGATCATGGCCGCCTCCTCTCACGCCTTGCAGAGATAGCTGGTGACGCAGGCATAGAACGATTTTCGTCTCCGCTGGCTGATGGGGAGCTTGGTCCCCGCCACGACCACAACGTTGCCGAACAGGGAGGAGACGTGGTGCAGGTTGACCAGATGGGAGGTGCTGCACCGGGCGAAATCGTGCTCCGCCAGCTGCCGCTCCACCTCCGCCATCTTGCCCCAGGCGGTAAAATTTCCCAGCTCCGTGTGATAGATGAGCAGGTGATCCCGGATCTCCACATAATAGATCTGGGAGAGACGCAGCCGCACCAGATTGCCGGAGGACTGCAAAACAAACTCCTTCTCCTGCTGCCGGGAGATCTTGCGCAGTGCCTTGCGCAGCATGGAGGAAAAGCGACAGTAGTTGATGGGCTTGACCACAAAATCCAGGGCGTCTACGGAATAGCCCTCCACAGCGTACTGCTCCAAATTGGTGATGAAGATCAGGGTAAAGACGTCGTCGCTGGCCCGGAGCTGGCGGGCGACCTCCATCCCGTTGACCATGGGCAGCTGGATATCCAGAAAGACCAGGTCATAGTTGGACTTGAACTGATCCAGAAAGACGGAGGGATGGGAGAAGGAGTCGATGGAAAAATGCTCCTGCTGCTCCTGCTCGTAGCACCGGAGACATTGCTCCAGCTGAAGCAGGTCGGCAGGGTCGTCTTCGAGAATTGCGATCCGGATCATTGACACACCTCACTATATTTCTGCCAGGCAACTCTGGAGACAGGAAAATGCTCCTTTCTCCACGGTGAAGGCTGTTTTTTATCTGAATTGTAGCACGATGTACCGGGCAAATCAAGGCGGGACGCCGGAATATCATTTAAGAAAGAACAGGAAAATCCTTCTGTCTGACCGGAGATGAAGCGCAAAATACAGGGAAACTGAAGGGGAAGCCCGGCAGATTTGGGAAAACGTCAGTTACGAAAAAAACGGAGGCGCTTACGAAATGAAAGCACTTTATCATTAGAGATTGTGTTATAGTAAAGGTTAAGCTATCCGGGGAGAGGCCCTGTACCGCTCAGCGCGCAGAGGGAAAGGAGGAGCATGCCTGCGGAGCAAGCCGTTTTGGAGCCGTCGTCCCCGGCAGAGCAAAGCACAGAAAAAGGAGGACAACACATGAGAAACTCGAGATTGTGGTCCGGTCTGACCTCTGTGTTTGCGGTGATTTTGGTCATCGCGATCACCGGGCAGACGCTGGCCCTCGCCAACGCCAGCTATATCAACAGCGCCTTGGGCACTACCAGCACCATAGTAGTGACCGACGAGAACGAGGACACCACCTATTATAAGAGCTCCTTCGGCGACTTCGACGACCCTGACGCCCAGGCGGCGCTGATGGAGGCCGCTTTTGAGCAGAACATCAACGAGATGCGGGAGGGCGCCACCCTGATGTACAACAACGGAGCCCTCCCCCTCCAGGACGAGGTCCAGATCTCCGTCTTCGGCCATGCGGCGGTGGACCCGGTCTATCAGGGCTCCTCTGCCGGCACAAAGGTCGCCGACGGCGATTTGAACACGATCAATCTGAAAACCGCCCTGGAGGATCAGGGCTTTGAGGTCAACGAGGCCCTGTGGGATGCTCTGAAGAGCACCTCCACGACCAGAAGCTCCGGAGAGGCTGCCGGCGGCTGGGGCGGCACGTCTCCCTCCGGCTCCGCCGCCAACACGGAGGAGAACAAGGCCTTCTACGAGGCGCAGAGCAGCACCTGGGCCGACGGCTATCAGGACGCCGCCATCGTGGTGTTCACCCGTGAGGGCTCTGAGGGCACCGACCTGAAGATGCAGGATACGGACGACGACGGCGTGACCGTCATGAGCTCCCTGGCTCTTCACCAGAACGAAAAGGACCTGCTGGAGCTGGTGCGGGCGAACTTTGACAAGGTCATCGTTCTCCTCAACAGCGCCTATCAGATGGAGGTCCATGAAATCCTGCCCTACTGCGACGCCCTTATGTTCATCGGCACCCCCGGCCATCAGGGCTTCGTGGGCGTGGCGGAGCTGCTGAGAGGCGTGGTCAACCCCTCCGGCCATCTGGTGGACACCTATGCCACCAGCTCTCTCTCCGCCCCTGCCACCGTCAACTCCGGCACCGAGACCCCGCTGTTCGCCAATGTGGACGAGATCAACGCGACCATCGACTCGGACGAGAACGCGGAGTACATCTCCTTCCAGGCGGAGAACATCTATATCGGCTATCGCTATTATGAGACGCGGTACGCGGATTCCGTGATGGGCCAGGGCAACGCCACCGATGCGGTCGGCGCGCTGGACGGCGCTGACAGCTGGAACTATGCCGACGAGGTGCAGTTCACCTTCGGCTACGGCCTGAGCTACACCACCTTTGAGCAGACGCTGGACAGCGTCGATGTGGGCGAGGACGAGATCACCATCCAGGCGACGGTGACCAACACCGGCGATGTGGCGGGCAAGAGCGTGGTCCAGGCCTATGCCCAGACCCCCTATGGCGAATATGAGATCGAGCACGCCGTAGAGAAGTCCGCCATCTCCCTGGCCGGCTTTGCCAAGACCGACACCCTGGAGCCCGGCGCCTCCGAGACGGTAACCATCACCGTGGACAAGTACCTGCTGGCCAGCTGGGACTCCACCGCCCACGACGGAGAGGGCGGATACATCCTCTCTGAGGGCGACTACTATCTGGCTATCGGCGACGACAGCCACGACGCGCTGAACAACATCCTGGCCGCCAAGGGCTATACCACCGCCGACGGCATGACGGCGGACGGCAATGGGGACAAGAGCTTCCAGTGGGCCCAGGAATTTGACGATGAGAAGTATCGCACCGGCGAAAACGACGTCGTCGTCTCCAACCAGTTTGAGGACTGCGATCTGAACTACTGGATCGAGGGCGCCGGCACCTACCTGACCCGGAGCGACTGGGCGGGCACCTTCCCGGTGGAGCAGACCACCGTAGAGGCCACCGCAGAGATGATGGACGTTCTGGACGGCGAGTGGTACGAGACGCCGGAGGACGCTCCCTCCTACGAGGAGGTTGCGGCGAACTTCGGTGTGGACTCCGGGCTGACCCTGGCGATGATGATCGACGTGCCCCTGAGCGATCGGGAGACCTGGCTGCAATTCATCTATCAGCTTGAGCCGGAGGACCTGCCCAACGCCACAGCGGAGAGCTTTGAGTGCCCCGCAGTGGGCGACCTGTCTCCCGCCTTTGGCGTGGGCGACGGATGCGACTCCGTGGGCGGAACCCTGCCGTTCACCGTGGAATATAACGGCGAGCAGGTCAACCCGCCGACCACCCGCTACTGCTCCAAGATCATCCTGACCGCCACCTTCAACACGGAGCTCTATGCCCAGCGGGGCATGCTCATGGGCGAGGAGGGCCTGTGGAGCGGCTTCATGATCAACTACAGCCTGGGCGCCGACCTCCACCGCACCCCCTTCGGCGGCCGTAACTACGAGTACATGAGCGAGTGCCCCGTCATGTCCTATCTGGCGGGCATTCCTGAGACCGAGGCCATGGAGGCCACCGGCTCTCACATGGGCACCAAGCACTTCGTCGGAAACGATCAGGAGTTCTACCGCTCCGGCGTGGCCTGCTTCTTCACCGAGCAGGCATTCCGGGAGGGCAATCTGAGAGCCTTTGAGGGCGCTGTCCGTGTGGCCAATGCCGGCGGCATCATGCAGTCCTACGAGCGGCTGGGCCTGAAATGGGCCTCCGCCAGCTATGCCATGAACACCACTGTCCTGCGCGACGAGTGGGGCTGGACCGGCACCATCGACACCGACGCAGCCCCCTGCTTCACCGAGTATGTGGACGGCGGCTATCTGAACCACGCAGCCGAGGTGCTGGATGCGGGCACCCAGGAGTGGTGTCTGGACGGCGTGGCGGGCCACGGCAACTGGGTGCTCCAGCTGGCCAAGGACACCGACGACGGCCATCTGCTGGAGTTGCTCATCGACTCCGCCATCAGCTGGGAGTATGCCATCAGCCGCTCCGTCGTCACCAACGGGATCTCGGCCACCGCACAGGTGATCCATGTCACCCCGGTCTGGCAGACCGCCTTTACGGTTGCGATCGTCGTCTCCGCCGTACTCACCGCCGCCTGCTTTGTCCTGCTGATCGTCAGCAAGGTCAAGTCTAAGAAGAACTGAGAAAGGGGAGAGAACTGTGAACAAAAAAGCGATTGGATTCTACTTCGCCGGTCTTTCTGCGATCCTGTCCGTTGCCACGCTGGTAATGGTGGTCCTGTATGCCGGACAGGGGGGCCAGGTCAATCCGCTGGTCTATGTGGCCTTTGGCGTGGCGATCGTCTGTGACGGCTCCCTCCTGTTCGGGGAGAAGCCCTGGAGCGATTTTGCCGGCATCATAGCCGCAGCCCTTCTGGCTCTTGCCCTGATGGTGGTCCTGTCTGACGGCATCTGGAATATCGCAGAGTCGATCAACGGCATCCAGATGGTGGGCCTGCCGGAGCTGGCCGGAAACAACATTCAGATTGCGGTGGTCAATGGGCTCGCAATGCTGACTGCGATCATCAGCTGCTTTACCAAAAAGAGCAAGTAACCCTTCCGAACCGGGACGAAGGGAAACACACATCATCGGCCGTCCGGGGCGCTGCCTCGGACGGCCTTCGTCCTATCGGGGGGAACCCTGCGGCCCCTGGGGGACATTCGGCGCATCCATGCAAGGAGGAGATTTCATGCAGTATCAGCTCGACAACGCACACTATCATACCTTTGAGGTTTTTGAGGCAAACAGGCTCCCGCCTCGCAGCTATTTTATCCCCTATCCCACCCGGACGCAGGCCGACCAGGTGGAGCCGAAGGAGAAGCGCTATCGCTCGGAAAAGGTCCTGTGCCTCAACGGGACGTGGGACTTTGCCTTCTTCCCCCGCCCGGCGGAGCTGCCGGAGGTGCTGGACACCGGACGGGTCCGCTTCGACAAAATAGACGTGCCCGCCTGCTGGCAGTTCCGGGGCTATGACCATCCCTTTTACACCAACATCCGCTATCAGTTCCCCTTCAAGCCCCCGGTCGTCCCCACGACAGAGAAGGTGGGCAAGGTCTTTACCTGGATGGGCTGCGACCAGGGTATTTCCCTGCGCTACAAGGACCCAGGAGAGGAGTACAACTTCGTGGGGGTCTATCGCCGCTTTGTGACGATCCAGGACCCGGAGCAGCATACGGTGATCTCCTTCCTGGGGGTGGCCAGCTGCCTGGATCTGTATCTGAACGGGGCGTGGGTGGGCTACTCCGAGGGGGCCCACAACACGGCGGAATTTGACCTGACCGGCAGACTGATTCCGGGGGAGAACGAGCTGGTGGCGGTGGTACGCCGCTGGTGCAACGGCACCTACCTGGAGGACCAGGATATGTTCCGGAACAACGGTATTTTCCGGGACGTGCTCCTGCGCTTCTCCCAGCCGGAGGACGTGTGGGACATCGACGCCAGGACGAAAAAGACGGGGGACGCCTACTCCCTCACCCTGACGGCGCAGACCCTGGCGGAGACGACGGTCACCTTCTCCCTGGAGGGCCACGGGCTCCGGAAAAGGCAGCAGGTCCGCACCCAGAACAGGACAGCCTCCGTCACCTTTGAGGGACTCAGGGTGACAGAATGGAACGCCGAGGACCCCACGCTGTATGCGATCTACTACGAGACGAAGACCGGCTGCGTAAAGGAGCGGATTGGCTTTCGGACGGTGGAGATCCAGGGGGACAAATTCTATGTGAACGGGCGGCTCCTCAAGTTCCACGGGGTCAACCACCATGATACCAGCCCAGTCAACGGCTACACCATGACCCCGGAGGAAATCGAGCGGGACATCCTCCTGTGCAAGCGGTTCAACATCGACATGATCCGCACCAGCCATTATCCCCCGGACCCGCTGCTGCTGGAGCTGGCGGACGAGCAGGGCATCTACATCGTGGACGAGAACGACCTGGAGACTCACGGCACCTGGTCCCATCAGCTGCCGCCCACCTACAACACCATCAGCCACGACCCCAGGTGGGAAAAGCACTACCTGGACCGGATCACCCATCTCTATCAGCGGGACAAGATCCACGGGAACACCGCCATCGTCATGTGGTCCCTGGGCAACGAGGCGGGGGGCTATCACAATACGGACGCCATGTACCGCTACCTCAAGGCCCACTCCGATCTGCCCGTCCACTACGAGAGCGCGGTCCACTGCAAGCGCATTGCCTACGACGTGGGCAGCGAGATGTACCCCTCCGTCCAGATGGTGCACGACGTGGGGGAGCACCGGCGCAGACAGAAGCCCCTGAACGACCGCCCCTACTTTATGTGCGAGTACGCTCATGCCATGGGGGTCGGGCCGGGGAATACGGAGGCCTACTGGGAGCAGGTCTACCGGTACGATAACCTGATGGGCGGCTGCGTCTGGGAGATGGTGGACCATGCGGTGCTCCATGAGGACGGCAGCTACACCTACGGCGGCGACCATGGGGAGTGGAGCCATGACCGGAACTTCTGCGTGGACGGCCTGTTCTACCCCGACCGGACGCCCTCGGCAGGGGCGAAGATCATCCGGTACATCTACCGTCCCATCCGGGTGACCCATCTGGGGGGAGGCAGGTTCGAGCTGTTCAATACCACCGGATTTTCCCAGGGCAGCCGGTATGAGCTGACCTTCCGGTGGAACGACGGCTCTGTGCACACCCTCCGGCCCGACGTGGCCCCTCTGAGCCGGACGACGGTGGAGCTGCCGGTGGGCCGTCCCGTGGAGGGAAGCTGTATGGCCCTGGTGACCGGCGTGGACACCCGAACAGGGGAGACTGTCTCGGAGGAGACGATCCTGCTGACCCAAATGGTCCCCGAAGCGCCGGCGGTCACGGAGCTGACCGGCGACTGCCGGATCGACGGGGGAGCCTTTGCCCTCTCGCTGCCGGAGGGCGGCGTTCTGGCAGGGGCGGAGGAGTCCACCCTCCTCTACCGGGTGGCCACGGACAACGATACGGACGCCTTTTTCCGGAACACCATGGACCCCTACACGGACCAGCAGGAGGAGCTCCTGTCCTCTGAGCGGATCGAGGGCGGCTGCCGGGTGGTCCGGCGCATCCGGAACAAAAAAGCTAAATTCCAGGTGACGGACACCTACCAGGGGACGGCGGAGGGCGTCCTCGTGACCAGCCGCATCCACTGTCTCTCCGGCGGGGGCATCCTGCCCCGCTTTGGCAAGGCGTTCCGGCTGGACGCCGCCTTTGACCGGGTGACGTACCAGGGCCGGACGGGGGAGAGCTACTGCGACATGAAGGAGCAGTTCCCCATCGACACCGTGACCTGCGCCGTCTCAGAGATGACGGAGCCCAACATCCGGCCCCAGGAGAGCGGCAACCGCTGCGACTGCACCTGGGCCAGCGTCAGCGACGGCAGACAGAGGGTGACCTTCCGGGCGGTGGATCAGCCCTTTGAGCTGGCGATCAAGCCCTATACCGACCGCGCCCTGATCGGGATGCGCCACCGGGAGGACGAGACGACCACCGGGACCTATGTGACCATCCAGGCGTTCCAGCAGGGCATCGGCACCGGCGCCTGCGGCCCGGCCATTATGCCGGAATTCCAATACGACGCCAGGAAGGACTACGAGCTGAAATTCCTGATTCAGGCGGAGCCCGTCGCCCAGGCAGACTGACCGACCCGCGCGGCGGACAGAGCGCCCGTGCGGAGCCGCCTTGCCGCTGACCGTCCCTCCCAGGCCCGGAGGGAGATCGCCCCCTCAGAACATCCAAACCCTGCTCTCTGGCAGGGCGGCCGGCCCCGGCGGGGGCCGCCGAGGCGGGGGCGACCTTCTCTCCTGCGCAGGCAGGGAGAAGCTCGGTATCGGTATCGGCCTCGGTATCGGTATCGGCCTCGGCTTCGGTATCGGTTTTGGTATCGGCTTTGGCTTTGGTATCGGTATAGCCATTCTCCGCATACGTTCGCATACCGTCGCACTCCCATGGCATATTGCCGCACTCCTGGGGCATGGCGCTGTCGTCTGGGGCTGCTTTTCTTCCCCAGCGGGCTTCCGCAGCTTTTTTCCCCGCCGTGGAGCGCTTGCGCCGCTGCTCCTCGAAGCTCTCCTGGAACCGGTCCTCCCGGCCCATGACCCGCCGGGAGAAGAACCGCAGATTGCCCTCCGGCTGGATAGGCATGTCGTCCATGCTGTACCGGAGCAGCGCCCTGCACAGCCGGCCAAACTCCTCGTCGGTGAGGGCCTCCATCTCCTCCAGGTATTCGTAGGGGAGGGGCGCATAGCTTCTGGACATCTCCTCCGCTCCTCTCTGTATCGGATATCTATAGTATAGCACAAACGTTCGATTCTGTCCATGCAACATTCCGTTTTTCCCCGAAAGAGACACAAATACCCCCTGAACATGGGATGGATTCCACATGTTCAGGGGGTATTTTTCTGTTCCATTTTCCCGCGTTATCCGCCGGCGGAGCGGAGTCTCAGGTATTCATCTGCTTCCGGCGGCTCAGGTTCATGGTGCCGTCCTGCATGGAGCCGATGGACTCCAGGCTCTTGCCGGTGCCGTAGGCCACACAGGAGATGGCGTCGTCCGCCACATGGGTCTCGATGCCGGTATGGGACTCGATGAGCCGGTCAAAGCCCCAGATCAGGCTACCGCCGCCGGTCATGACGATGCCGTTGGTGGAGATGTCCGCCACCAGCTCCGGGGGAGTCCGCTCCAGAACGGAGTGGATGGCGTCCACAATGCGCTGCGCAGGCTCCTCAAAGGCCTCGATCATCTCGTTGGAGGAGACGGTGAACTGCCGGGGCAGGCCGGTCATCTGGTCGTGGCCGGTGACCTCAAGGGTCTGCTCCTCCGGGCGGGGGAACACACAGCCCAGGGAAATCTTCAGCTCCTCCGCCGTCCGGGTGCCGATGAGGACATTGTGCTTCCGGCGGATGTATTTCACCACCGCATCGTCAAAGGCGTCTCCGGCGATCTTGATGGAGGCGGACTCCACCACGCCGGACAGGGAGATGACGGCGATATCCGTGGTGCCGCCGCCGATGTCTACCACCAGATGGCCCTCCGGCTGGGCGATATCGATGCCAGCGCCGATGGCGGCGGCCACCGGCTCCTCGATGAGATAGACCTTTCTCGCCCCAGCCTGGATACCGGCGTCGATGACCGCCCGCTCCTCCACCTCGGTAATGCCGGAGGGGACGCAGACCACCACGCGGGGCTTAAAGAAGCGCACCGGGGCCGCCTTGCGGATAAACTCCTTGAGCATCCGCTCGGTCATGTCGTAGTCGGAGATGACCCCGTCCCGGAGGGGGCGGATGGCCACGATGTTGCCGGGGGTCCGGCCCAGCATCTTCCGGGCGTCGGTGCCCACCTTGAGCAGACGGCCGGTGGTCTTGTCAATGGCCACCACCGACGGCTCCCGGAGGACGACGCCCTTGCCCTGGACATAGACCAGCACCGAGGCGGTGCCCAGATCAATGCCCATATCTCGTACAAATCTCATATCGATCACCTTTTTGTCAATGGGTATTCTCCTTAACATTATAACCAACCCAATCGGTTTTTGCAATCGGCAGGGGAAAAGTTCCCGGAAAAAGGGATGAGAAATTTTCGAGGGGATTCGACGGTCTTCCCGTCTCCGGGCGACGGCTGCCGGACGGGCGGACGAGGGGGCGGAGACGAAGAGCAGAAGGAAAAAGGAGCTTTTTTTGTGTAAAATCCGGGGAAAGTGTTGACAGGACAGGTAAAATCTGGTAACATTTTCTGTAACTTGTTGTAATAAAAGACAAGGAAAGAGAGAAAAGAGAGGGATGTCGCCTATGGAGCGTTTGCACGCCGACCTCCGCCGCCCGTCGGCCGCTGTGGGGACGGGCCTTTTCCTGGCCCTGACGTTGGTTCTGGCCCTGTCCGTCCGGCCCGCCGCCGCCCTGGAGCTCACCACGGACGACGCAGCCGCTGCCGAGCTGACCCTGACCCTCTATGAGCAGGACTGTGTAGAGGACGTGGGCGGCCTGCCCGCCCTGCTGACCCAGAACTGCTACTATCTGCTGCTGGACGGCGACGTGCTGGTGACTGCCGACACGGAGCAGGCGCTGACCGGGCTGGTCCAGGCGGCGGCGGAGCAGTATATCACCGAGAACACCATCTCCGTCTCCCTGGCCGACGACGAGCGGCTTCAGATCTGCCACGGCATTGTCTCCCTGTGGGAACCCAGCGATCTGACGGCGGCGGCGGACACTCTGGCCCAGGAGCTGGAGGTAGTCACGGTGGAGCAGAGCGTCCGGGAAATCGTCGTCCGCTGTTCCACCGTTCAGGTAGAGGATGAGACGATGTATGAGGATGAGGAGCCTGTCGTTGAAGAGGGCTCTGACGGCCTGAAGGAAGTCACCACCCAGACCACCTATCTCAACGGCGAGGCCCAGGAATCGGTCACTGTGGACGTAGAGATCACCGTCATCCCAGTGGACACGGTCGTCACCGTGGGGACCAAGGAGCGTCCGGAGTACATCTGGCCCGCCAGCGGACGGGTATCCTCTCATTTTGGTCGCCGGAACATCGTAGGCGGCTCCAAAAACCACAAGGGCGTGGACATCGCCGTATCCTATGGCAGCGACATCGTGGCAGCCAAGGCGGGCACCGTCATCTACGCCCAGTGGAACAGCGGCGGATACGGCTACCTGGTGAAGATCGACCACGGAGACGGCACCGTCACCTATTATGCCCATAACTCCTCCCTCTGCGTCTCCGTGGGGGACGAGGTGGAGCAGGGAGATGTAATCGCCAAGGCCGGCTCCACCGGCAATTCCACCGGCACCCACTGCCACTTTGAAATACGGATCAACGGCACTCCGGTAAACCCGGAGGACTACCTGGAGTGACCGCGCGTCACAGACAGGCCCCGGAACGTGATTTCCTCTCCACGCTCCGGGGCCTTGTCATGTCATATGGAATTTAGCGCCGCTCCGGCTCCAGCAGCTCCAGGATCTCCGCCAGCTGTCCGGCGGGGACCTGGCCGGGGGCGGAGGCCCGCGCCGCGGAGCCGAAGGTGATGGCGGAGCCGAACACCTCTCCTGCCAGACGGCTCACCGTCCCCAGGCCGCCCATGCTCATGGTGACGATCGGCCGCCTCGCCTGCCGCGCCGCCCGACCGGTGGCGGAGAGGAGGGCCAGCACGTCCGACCCGCTGTGTGGCATCACCGCCAGCTTGGAGAGATCCGCCCCCAGGCCGTCCATCCAGGCCAGGCGGCGCACCATCTCCTCCTCCTCCGGTGTGCGCTGAAAATCGTGACTGGAGAGCAGGGCCAGCGCCCCCGCCTGATGGCAGCTCTCGATGAGGGAGGCGGCTTCCTCCCCGGCGGTGAACACCTCGATATCCACCAGGTCTGCCAAACCGGAGGACGCCAGCGCCTGGATTAAGTTGACATAATCTTTTTGAGGGATTTCCTGCTGTCCCCCCTCCGCCGCGGTGCGGAAGGTGGCCAGGATGGGCAGATCGCCCAGAGACGCCCGAAGGGCCGCCCCCGTCTCCAGCAGGGCCTCCCGGTCCGACCAGCGGACGAACCAGTCCACCCGCCACTCCGCCAGGTCTGCGGGGACGGACTTCACCTGCTCCGCCTCGGCCAACAGGGCCTCTCTCGTCTCCCCAAGGACGGGGACGGCGATCTTGGGCCGACCTGACCCGATGGTCAGTCCCCTTACAGTTACAGGCTCCACAGTCGTTCCCTCCTCACAGCCCCAGAATGGGCATGATCTGCTCCACGGGCATCTCCTGTCCCGTCCAGTAGCGGAAGGCCTCCGCTCCCTGATAGAGCACCATCCGGTCCCCGTTCTGGGTGCGGCAGCCCGCCTCCCGCGCCAGGCGGAGCAGCTCCGTCTCCTTGGGGGAGTAGATGGCGTCGGTGACCGCCAGGCCGGGGAAGAAAAAGCTCCCGTCCGGGACGCAGCTCTGCCCCGCCAGACGGCCCATGCCCACATTGGTGGCGTTGGACAGGAGACAGGAGCTGCCGATTTCCTCCCGCAGCCGTTCCCGGCAGACGGGGTCGTCGTTGTTTAGCTCCCACAGGCGCACCCGGCAGCCCGTCCGGGCCTGAATCTGGGCGGTCAGCGCCTCCGCCTGGGGCCACCGGGGGCTTCTCCGGTTAAAGACGGCGATCTCCCGGACGCCGCTCAGCGCAGCCTGGGCCAGAATCGCCTTGGCCGCCCCGCCGGTCCCCAGGACGGTGATCTTTTCCCCGGACAGGGAGACGCCCATATCCGCCAGCCCTCTGGCCCAGCCCGCGCCGTCGGTGTTGTGGCCGGTGAGATGGCCCTCGTCATTGACGATGGTGTTCACCGCCCCGGCCAGCTGGGCCTCCGGGGCGATCTCGTCCAGGTATTCCATCACCCGGACCTTGTTGGGCATAGACAGATTGGCCCCCCGCATCCCGAAGGTGCGGATGGCGGTGACGGCGTCGCCGATGGAGGACTCGTCCACGTCAAAGGCCAGGTAGACATAATCCAGCCCCAGCAGCCGGAAGGCGGTGTTGTGCATCAGGGGGGATTTGGAGTGGATGGCGGGATGGGCCAGCAGGGCGATCAATCCGGTGTGGCTGGTGACAGGGAGTTCCATAGACGTTTCCTCCTTTTTGCCGTGGGGGACCACGGCCGGTTTCTCCTGGGGCCATTATAGCAGAGGCCGCGCCGTTTTACCAGCCGTTTCTGAAAAGAGCCGGCCCGCCGTCCCAGGAACCAAATTTCACCTGCCGGTATAGGATGGGGGGAGCGGGCCATTCTAACGGAGCCGCCGTCCGCCCGGCGGCCTGCTCCGGGGGGCGGCCTCTCCTGCGCCCTCGACGGTTTTCGATTTTATCCTTGTTCTTTCGTCCCCGCTTTGCTATACTGAGAGTGACCATTTCTGCTGTGTGGAGGCAAACATGAGCAATTTCAATCTGCCGGTGGCGCAGAGCTTTGACTGTATGCCGGAGCCGATCCTCTATGTGGAGAACGGCCTGGTGCAATATCGGAACCCCGCCTCTGCCCGACTGGCCTGGCTACCCCCGGTGGGTGAGCCTCTGCCGGAGGCGCTGGAGGGAGAGACGGACGCGGCCCGGTCCCTGACGGCGGAGGGACAGAGCTGGACCGCCCTCTCCTGGGCCTGCGGGGAGGGGCAGCTGCTCCGGCTGACTCCGGTGGAAGAGCAGCCCATCCTTCCCAACGACCGCATCCCGTTTCTGCTCCAGCGGCTTCGGGGGCCGCTGTCCGGGATGATGTCCTCTGAGGAGCTGATCCAGATGGCCCTGACGGCGAACCAGAAGCGGGAGGAGGGGGCGGCGCTGGCCCGGTACAGCAAATCCCAGCTCCGGACGCTGCGGATGCTCCGCCTGCTGGAGCTGGCCGCCCTGCCCGAAGGGGAGCCTCCCTTTGACTATACCCCTCAGGTGATGGATCTGGTGGGGCTGAGCCGGTGGTGCTTTCACGAGCTGGAGGGGCTGGTGGGCCTGGCCGGGCGGGAGATTACCCTGAAGGTCCCCCGGCGGACGGTTTACGTCAAATGCGACGATCAGATGATCCTCTACCTGGTGTGCCAGCTGGTGAGCAACGCCCTTCGGGCCACGGAAAAGGGCGGAAAGATCGTCCTTCGGCTGGAGCTGCGCCGTCAGCGGGCCTACCTCTCTGTGGAGGACGACGGACACGGCCTGACCAGGGAGAAGCTGGCCTGTCTGTTCGACCCGTCCCGGGGCGGAGACGGTCTCCGGGATGCCGGCGAGGGGCTGAGCCTGGGCCTTCCCGTCTGCCGGAAGATCGCCGGATACCATGGCGGCTCTATCCTGCTGCGCAATCTCCCGGAACGGGGCGTCCGGGCAACCTTTTCCCTCCCTCTGTACCAGCCCAGACCTGCGATGGAGTGCGAGGCCCCCAGGCAGATCGACACCTCTAACGGCTTTGGCATCGCCCTGCGGGAGCTGAGCGATATGCTGCCGGAGGAGTGCTTTCACCCGGAGGAGATGGGGTGAGGGAGGAAAAAATTCCCCCCATGCCCCTTGATAATTCCCGCAAATCATAGTAGAATATAGACCAGTCTTGTAAAGGTCGAGACGGCTCACGGATAGCCGCACCTGTCAGGGAGGGGGCTCCCCTCCCGGCCTTTGCTATGTTGTCTGAAGCGGCATTCGGTGTTGACAGCCGGTCCTGCGCAATGTCAGCCCGTGAACCATGTCAGGCGGGGAACCGAGCAGCATTAAGCGGAACCTGGTGTGTGCCGCAGACCGCCGGCTCGAGCCGTTTGCCGCTTCAGAGAGCAGAGCAGAGGGCGTGCGGCGCTCCGTGAGCTTTTTTATCTTTGTCGGAAAGGGGAGTGACCCTGTCATGTATCAGGCCCTGTATCGGAAATGGCGACCCCAGCGGTTCGAGGACGTGGTGGGTCAGTCCCATATCACCCAGACCCTGCGGACCCAGGTGGAGACGGGGCGGCTGTCCCACGCCTACCTGTTCACCGGCACCAGAGGGACGGGAAAGACCACCTGCGCCAAAATTCTGGCCAAGGCGGTCAACTGCGAGCATCCCGTCCACGGGGATCCCTGCAACCAGTGCGCCGCCTGCCGGGGCATTGACGACGGCTCCATCCTGGACGTGGTGGAGCTGGACGCCGCCTCCAACAACGGCGTGGACCAGGTGCGCGCCCTCCGGGACGAGGCGGTGTACGCCCCCGCCGCCGTGAAAAAGCGGGTCTATATCGTGGACGAGGTCCATATGCTGACCACCGCCGCCTTCAACGCCCTGCTGAAGATTCTGGAGGAGCCGCCGGAGCATCTGATGTTCATTCTCGCCACTACCGAGCTGCACAAGGTGCCCGCCACCATCCTCTCCCGGTGCCAGCGCTTCTCCTTCCAGCGCATCACCGCCCCGGATATCCAGGGACGGCTGTCCTATGTGGCCCAAGAGGAGGGCATCCAACTCACCGACGACGGGGCCGCTCTGCTGGCCCGGCTGGCGGACGGGGCGCTGCGGGACGGGCTCTCCCTCTTAGACCAGTGCGCCGCCGTGGGCGGCGTGGTGGACCGGGAGGCCGTGCTGGACGCCCTGGGGCTGGCGGGAAATCTCCGCACCGCCCACCTGATGAACCATATCCGCCGGGGCAACACCGCCCAGGCGCTGACCGAGCTGGGCGACCTGTACGCCGCCGGAAAGGGAGTCCCCGCCGTCCTCTCCGAGCTGTCCGCCCTGGTGCGGGACCTGCTCATCCAAAAGACCGCCCCCAAGGGCGGGGCCGGTCTGATGAACGGGGGCTATGACGAGGAGACGCTGAACACCCTGGGCAGAGGACTGACTCCCCAACGGCTCATCCAGATGCTGCGGCTGCTCCAGGACACCCAGGCGGGGCTGCGCAACAGCGCCAACCAGCGCACCGACGCAGAGCTGTGCATCATCCGCCTGTGCGACGAGACGCTGGACACCTCCAACGAGGGGCTGTCCGCCCGGATCGCCCGGCTGGAGGCTGCCCTGGCGGGAGGCATCGCCCCCCAGACGGCAACCCCGGAGCAGACGGCGGAGACAGCGCCCCCGCCTGTCC
>JAJBTD010000220.1 GCA_020861055.1 Clostridiales bacterium
CGACCCCCGGAACCGACTGCGGCAGCTGAGAGCACGAGCCTGCTCCGCCCCTACTACCTCACCGACACCAGAGGGAAGCGGGGATGAGCACCGCCGTTTACTACCTGGTCGCCGCCCTGCTGGTGGCGGTCGACCAGGCGACCAAATACCTGACCCGGACATTTCTCGCCGGACAGGGCACCCTGGAGGTCATCCCCGGCGTTCTGGGGCTGACCTATGTGGAGAACACCGGCATGGCCTTCTCCGCATTCAGCAATTTTACCCCTGTACTGGCGGCGCTGAGCCTGGCGGTCTCCGTCCTTCTGGCGGTGACCATCCGGAAAAAATGGCTGCCCCAGCCCTTTTGCCAGTGGATGCTGACCCTGATTCTGGCGGGGGCGGTGGGCAACCTCATCGACCGGGTCTTCTTCGGCTACGTCACCGATATGATCGAAGTGCTGTTCGTCCAGTTCGCCGTGTTCAACGTGGCGGACTGCTGCGTGGTGGTGGGGGCGATCCTGCTGGCCGCCTATATCGTCCTGTTCTGGCGGGACGAGGAAAAGCCCTCCGCCGGGAACGAGGCGGAAAAGTGACCCCCCTGCTGCTCACAGCGGAGCGCACCGGCCAGCGGGCGGACCAGTTTCTGGCCGGGACGGTGGAGGGGCTGACCCGCTCCGCCGCCCAGCGGCTGCTGGAGCAGGGGGCCGTGACCGCAGGCGGTAAAGTCCTGAAAAAGAACGACCGGCTGGAGGCCGGGACGGTCCTCCGGGTGACGCTGCCTGAGCCGGAGCCCCTGGACGTGCTGCCCCAGGACATCCCCCTGGACGTGGTCTACGAGGACGGGGACGTGATCGTGGTGAACAAGCCGGTGGGGATGGTGGTGCATCCCGCGCCGGGACACCCGGACGGGACGCTGGTCAACGCCTTGCTGTACCACTGCGGGGACTCCCTCTCCGGCATCAACGGCCAGCTCCGCCCCGGCATCGTCCACCGCATCGACCGGGACACCAGCGGCCTCATCATCGCCGCCAAAAATGACGCCGCCCACCTGGCCCTCTCTGAGCAGCTCCAGGACCACTCCCTGGCCCGGACCTACGAGGCCGTGGCCGTGGGCAGCTTTCGGGAGGACGCCGGGACGGTGGACGCCCCCATCGCCCGCCACCGGACCGACCGGAAGCGGATGGCGGTGGACCCCGCAGGCCGCCCGGCCGTGACCCACTGGCAGGTGCTGGGCCGGGGCAGGGGCTGCACCTACCTCCGCTGTCGGCTGGAGACGGGACGCACCCATCAGATCCGGGTCCACCTGGCCTCTGTCGGACACCCTCTGCTGGGAGATACGGTCTACGGGGCGAAAAAGCCGGTCCCCGGTCTGGCGGGACAGTGTCTTCACGCCCGCGCCCTGACCTTCCGACACCCCGCCACCAGGGAGACGATGCATCTCACCTGCCCTCTGCCGGACTGGTTCCTCGCCCAGCTCCACCGCCTGGAGCTGGAGCCGGCCCCGCCGCCGGAGGAGTGAGCGGAACAGGAGAACAGAGAAAACGCCCAATGGGACATATGGGAGGCTGCCGATCTGCGGCGGCCTCCCTTTTTCCTGTTTTCGGCGCATTCCGGGGCGGGGTGGGGGAAGGCGGCGCTTGTGCCGTGGAGAAGAATGTGCTATAATTTGTCCCAAAGACGACCGGCCCTGTCCGGTTCGGAGAAAGCGTGCAAAAAAGGAGACGATCCCATGGCGGAAGCCCGTCCCGGCTGGAAGAAGCTGAAGAACAACGCTGCCAATACGATCGCGCCGAAGCCGTTGGGCGTGGAGCTGCTCCCCTCCGACGGGGGACGGCTCCGGATGTCCTGCCGGAGCGGCGCGTTTCCGGAGGGAGAACTGCTCCTGCTGCTGTCCAACTGGGCGGAGACGGAGCATTGGTATGTCCCCGCCTGGCTGGAGGAGGGCGTGCTGACAGCCGATCTCTCCGGCGTGGAGGAGGTCTGGGACCCCCAGGACGGGAAGCCATTTATCGTCTCCCTGGTCAAGCGGGAGGGAAAGCGGCTGACCCTGTATCCCCTCCGGGCCAGACGATATCTGGACCGGCTCAAGCCGGGGGGCCGCTGCGACTATTTCTTCAACGACCAAAAGCTGTGGAGCGACCCGGTGGCCCGCTTTGACCGGGAGGGGGAGCGCTATGAGGCGGTCCCGCGATATCTGTTAAAGGAACAGAAGACAGTGGTGGTGGCGCTGACGGTGCTCCACCGGGAGCTGCGGTACTGGGAGCAGTTCGCCTACGGCCTGGAGGGGTTTGTCATCCGGGACGGGCGGCTGCTGCTGGGGGCCAGAGCGCCGAAGAACGCCCCGGCCCTGACGGGTTTCTCCCTGCACCGGGCCGACGGGTCCCCGGAGGAACAGCAGTTTTTCCCCGCCAGAGAGTCCCTCTCTGACGACGGACTGACCGTGGGGGCTGTGGAGCTGTCCGCTCTGCCCATGGACGGGGCGGAGTACGCTCTCTCCGGGGTGCTGACGGAGGAGGACGGGACGCGGTTCCACGTCCCCCTGTCCATCACTGACCGCAAGGCGTTCCAGGCGGCGGAGCTGCTGGCCAACGGCGAGCCGGTGACCCGGTCGGAGAGACTTGGATGCTATTTTCGGATAGACGACCTGTGCCGCCCGTTCTTTCGGGCGGCGGAGCGCCCTCTCACCTGCCAGGACGGGCCGGAGGGCACGACGCTCCGGGAGGCGGTGGAGAATCAGCTGCTGCCGGAGCTGGGCCATTGGGCGATCCGGGACCTGGGAGGTCAGGACTGGCAGTGGCGGTTCGAGATCCCCGGCGTGTCCCTGGAGGACGGGGCGGAGCTGCTCCTCGTGGCGGAGAGCAAGGGAGAGCGGCTGTACTGCCCGGTACAGATCTCCTTCACCGGCCCTCAGGGGTGCCTGCTGGCGGCAGACCTGACCTCCGTGGCGGAGCGGGTGCAAAACAGCCGGATCGTCCGCTGGGAGCTGACCCTGGCCGTCCGCCAGGGGACATGCTGGCAGCATGTGCAGCTGCGCTGCCCGGGGCGGATGACCCGGAAAAAGCTGGCGGCGGACAAGCCGTACCGGAGCGTCCGCTATACCTATGGAAAGCCTCTGGGCGTGATAGAGATGGGCGAGCAACAGGTGGAGGGGGTCATCTGCTGTCCCTCGGCGGGATACTGCAAGCTGCAAACGGCGGACTGCACCCGGCGGTACGAGCGGCAGCTGACCTGCTGGGTGGAGCAGATACGCCTCCGGTTCGGAAAGCTCCAGATCAGCGTGCGCTGCCCGGAGGAGATTCCGGGCACATGGACCTCCTTTGCCCTGGTGCACCGGTATAAGCTGGAGGTGGACCGGAAGATCTATCTGGCGCCGGCCCGAAAGGTGGTCAGGCGGGACGGCGGGATTTGGATGACGGGAGAGATCAGACTGTCCGACTTCCAGTTCGAGCCGATCTGGTGGGATATCCGGGCGGCGTTTCAGGGGGAGGACGGCCAGACCTATCTGGCGTATGTCCAGGCCCCGAAGAAAAAGAAAAAGGCGGCGAGCAAGTGGGAGCGGCGCTGGGGGCAGGTGGAACGGACTCTGTTTCCCGGAAGCTGCCGTCAGGGAGAGGGGCTGACCGTCTCTCTCTACGAGACGCAGAACGACCGCTATGCCCTGGCCTGCCAGGAGTACAGCCCCTACAGCGGCCTGGCCTTCCGGCTGAAGGAACGGCTGGCCCTGGTGCTGTTCCGGCTGTTCCGAAAGCGGCTGAAGCAGAAAAATATCTTCCTTTGCTATGAGAAATACTGCTGCATGGCCCAGGACAATGGATTCTATTTCTTCCGCCACTGTATGGAAAACGGCATGGAGGAGAAGATGCACCGGAGCATCTACTTCATCATCGACAAAAAGCAGCCGGACTATCAGGAGCGGCTGCTGCCCTATCGGGACCATGTGATCCAGTTTATGAGTCTGAGGCACATGATCTATCTCCTGGCCGCCCGGCTGCTCATCTCCAGCGACTCCAAGGCCCACGCCTATGCCTGGAGGACAAAGGAGAGCATTATCCTGCCCCGAGTGATGAATACCAAGAAGCTGGTCTTCCTGGGACACGGCGTTACTGCACTGAAACGGGTGAGCTTTTACCATAAGGGGGCGTCCTACGGGGCAAACCTGTTCGTCGTGGCCAGCGAGCGGGAGCGGGAGATCGTCGTCACACAGATGAAGTACGCCCCGGAGGATGTGATCGTCACCGGACTGACCAGGTGGGACGTATTAAAGGATAAGGGCCTGAAGGAGCGGCACGTCCTGGTCATGCCCACCTGGCGCAACTGGCTGGAGGAGGCGCAGGATCTGGTGTTCCGGGCCAGCGACTATTACCGGAACTATATGTCTCTGCTCAACGATCCCCGCCTGGCTGACCTGCTGGAGCGGCAGGACCTGTATCTGGATTTCTATATCCATCCAAAATTCCGGGACTATCTCAGCGACTTCTCCATTCAGGAGGGGGGCCGGGTGCGGCTGATCCCCTTCGGTTCGGAACCCCTCAACGAGCTGATGATGGGCTGTAAAATGCTGGTGACCGACTACTCCAGCGTCTGCTGGGACGTGTACTACCAGGGCAAGCCGGTGCTGTTCTATCAGTTCGACGTGGACAAGTACAATGAAACCACCGGGGCCTATATCGACCTGGAGACTGAGCTGTTCGGCGATCGGGTGATGACGACGGAGGAGCTGCTGGGCAAGCTGGAGGAGTACGCCGAAAACGACTTCCGGCTCCCGGAGGTCTATGCGGAGCTGCGGCCCCGGATGTACGCCTATCTCGACCACAACAACAGCCAGCGGGTCTGTGAGGAGATCATGAAGCGGAACTGGTGAGCGGTACGCCACAGGCGGCCAGCGGCGCGGCGGAATGCCGGGCTGTCGGCTGCCTGTGGCGGAGCGCCTCTGTTTCGGCAAAAAAAGAAGAAAAAACAGACAAAAAATGCTTGACATCCGCCGATGTATCCGGTACAATAACCAACGGTGCGCTCCGGCGCACTGTGCGATGATGCAGGAGATTGCGGGAGGATTCCCGGTAACTTCTGCGGAGTATGTCCGGGCTGGATCTGGGCGGCTGTGATGAACCACGATGCGGTTAGGGGTGTAGATCGCCTCGCATGGTGGGTACGGCCGACGGTTTTCGTCGGCTTTCCTTATGACGTGGAATGATACACACGGCACGGCGGTTGATTTCAGCCAAGCAGAACGATCCAAATAAAACCGGCTCATGTACAACAAGTACGAAACCCAAGGAGGAAAACACCATGGCAAACCAAACCATCCGCGTCCGTCTGAAGGCCTATGACCATCAGCTCATCGACCAGAGCGCTGAGACCATCGTTCAGACCGCCAAGCGCAACGGCGCCACCGTCTCCGGCCCCATCCCTCTGCCCACCAAGAAGGAGATCGTCACCATCCTGCGTGCGACTCACAAGTATAAGGACAGCCGGGAGCAGTTCGAGCGGCGCACCCACAAGCGTCTGATCGACATCCAGAACCCCACCCCCAAGACGGTGGAGGCCTTGATGAACCTTCAGCTCCCCGCAGGCGTGGAGATCGAGATCAAGCTGTAATAATCAGTCTGACATCTCACCCACATTCCTTTGTTAGCACCCGTTCTCCGCCTGCTTAGCCGTGAGCGGAGGGGTCATGTTGACGCAGCGCTGCCAGTCCAATGGGCATCTGCCTCAACCAATAACCTGATAAGGAGGAAATTCCGAAATGGAAAAAAAGGCGATCCTCGGCAAAAAGGTCGGTATGACCCAGATCTTTGACGAAGCCGGCAAGGTGATCCCCGTCACCGTCATCGAGGCGGGGCCCTGCACCGTGGTTCAGAAAAAGACCGCCGAGAAGGACGGCTACGAGGCCGTCCAGCTGGGCTTCCAGCCCACCACCGAGAAGCATCTGACCAAGGGCCAGAAGGGCCACCTGGCCAAGGCCGGTGTGAGCGAGATGCTCCGCGTCCTGAAGGAAGTCGATGTGGACAGCTACGACCAGCTCAGCGTAGGCGACGTGCTCAAGGCCGACGTCTTCGAGGTGGGCGATAAGGTGGACGCTGTGGGCATCAGCAAGGGCAAGGGCTACGCCGGCGTCATCAAGCGCCACGGCGCCCAGCGCACCCCCATGAGCCACGGCGGCGGCCCCGTCCATCGTCATGCCGGCTCCATGGGCTCCACCTCGACCCCCAGCCGTATCCGCAAGGGCAAGATCGGCGCCGGTCAGATGGGCAACGAGCAGGTCACCATCCAGAACCTGGAGATCGTCCAGGTGGACCCTGAGATCAATCTGCTGGCTGTCAAGGGCGCGATTCCCGGCCCCAAGGGCGGCGTTGTGGTCATCAAGAGCACCTCGAAGGTCAATGTGGCCAAGAAGGGCGACGCCGGTATCTCCAGCAACCCGCAGAAGGCTTCCGCCCGTGTGAACCCACAGAAGGCTTCCGCAAGAAAGCACTAAGGGAAAGGAGAGTACCACAATGTCTAATGCAAAGCTTTATGATCTGGCCGGCAAGGAGCTGGGCGAGGTCGAACTGGCGGATTCCGTCTTCGGCATCGAGCCCAACGTGGCTGCCGTCCACGCAGTGGTCAAGAACCATCTGGCCAACTGCCGTCAGGGTACTCAGTCTGCCCTGACCCGCGCCGAGGTCTCCGGCGGCGGCAAGAAGCCCTGGCGTCAGAAGGGCACCGGACGCGCCCGTCAGGGCTCCACCCGGTCTCCCCAGTGGACCCACGGCGGCGTCGTGTTCGCCCCCAAGCCCCGGAGCTACCGCTACTCCCTGAACAAGAAGCTCAAGCGCCTGGCGCTCAAGAGCGTCCTGTCCGACAAGGCCCAGAACGGCAACGTAGCCGTTATCGAGGGCCTGGAGATCGAGGAGCCCAAGACCAAGACCATGGTCGGCCTGCTGGATACCATCAGCGCCGGCAAGAGCGTGGTCATCACCGACGGCGTGAAGCGGGGCGTGGTCCTGTCCAGCCGGAACATCCCCGGCGTCATCACCACTCCTGCCAACAACCTGAGCGTCTATGACCTGGTCAACGCCAAGACCCTGGTCATCGACAAGGCCGCCCTGGCCACCATCGAGGAGGTGTACGCATGACCGCTTATGATATCATTATTAAGCCCGTCGTCACCGAGCGTTCCATGATGGGCAGCGCTGACAAGAAGTACACCTTCATCGTCAGCCCCAAGGCCAACAAGGCAGAGATCGGCAAGGCCGTGGAGGAGATCTTCGGCGTCAAGGTCTCTAAGGTCAACACGATGAATTATGATGGCAAGGTAAAGCGTATGGGCGCCGGCCGTCCCGGCCGCCGCTCCGCCTACAAAAAGGCGATCGTCACGCTGACTGAGGACTCCAAGACCATCGAGTTCTTCGAGGGCATGGTGTAAGGAGGTAACGTAAATGGCGATCAAGACTTATAAGCCCACAACGCCGTCCCGCCGCCATATGACGGTCTCCACGTTTGAGGGCATCGACAAAAAGGCAAAGCCTGAGCGCAGCCTGACCGAGTCTCTCCAGAAGAGCGCAGGCCGCAACAGCTACGGCCGCATCACCGTCCGTCACCGCGGCGGCGGCGAGCGCCGGAAGTACCGCATCATCGACTTCAAGCGGCTCCGGGAGGACAAGGCCACCGTGATCCGTCTGGAGTACGACCCCAACCGGAGCGCCAACATCGCCCTCATCCAGTATGAGGACGGGACCAAGGCCTATATCCTGGCTCCCGTGGGCCTGAAGCCCGGCCACATCATTGAGACCGGCGCCGACGCCGACATCAAGCCGGGCAATTGCCTGCCCCTGTCCGCCATTCCCCTGGGCACCGTCATCCACAACATCGAGCTGCACCCCGGCAAGGGCGCCCAGCTGGTGCGTGCCGCCGGTGAGCAGGCCCAGCTGATGGCCAAGGAGGGCAACTCCGTCCAGGTCCGTCTCCCCTCCGGTGAGTACCGTCTGGTCAAGGCCAACTGCAAGGCCTGCATCGGTCAGATCGGCAACGAGGACCACGCCAACATCCATGTGGGCAAGGCCGGCCGGAAGCGCCACATGGGCTGGCGTCCCACCGTCCGCGGCTCCGTCATGAACCCGAATGACCACCCCCACGGCGGCGGCGAGGGCCGCGCCCCCATCGGCCGTCCCGGCCCTGTGACCCCCTGGGGCAAGCCCGCTCTGGGTTACAAGACCCGCAAGAAGAAGAATCCCACCGACAAGTTCATTGTCCGTCACCGCAACGGCAAATAAGGAGGCTGGAAGATAATGAGCAGATCTGTCAAGAAAGGCCCCTTCTGCGCCCCCGAGCTGCTGAAGCGGGTCGAAGAGATGAACAAGACCGGCGAGAAAAAAGTGCTGAAGACCTGGAGCCGCGCCTCCACCATCTTCCCCGCCTTTGTGGGCCACACCATCGCCGTCCACGACGGCCGCAAGCACGTCCCCGTGTATATCACCGAGGATATGGTCGGCCACAAGCTGGGTGAGTTCGCACCCACCCGCACCTTCCGCGGCCACAGCGGCGGAAAGACGAAGTAAGGAGGCGTCGGAACATGAGTGAAGCAAAAGCTACCCTGACCTACGCCCGTATCGCTCCCCGGAAGGTCAACATCGTCGCTGACCTGATCCGGGGCAAGGATATCGACCTGGCCGTGGGCATCCTGAACAATACCCCCAAGAAGGCGTCTCCCCTTCTGGCCAAGCTGGTGAACAGCGCCGCCGCCAACGCCGAGAACAACAACGGCATGGACCGCGCAAAGCTGTATGTCTCCGCCGTCTATGTGAATCCGGGCCCCATCATGAAGCGGATGCAGCCCGTGTCCAAGGGCCGGGGCTACCGGATCGACAAGCGTACCAGCCACATCACCGTCGTGGTGAGCGAGAAAGCCTAAGGAGGAACAGTTATGGGACAGAAAGTGAATCCCCACGGCTTCCGTGTGGGTGTGATCAAGGACTGGGATTCCCGCTGGTACGCCCGTGACGAGAAGGTCGGCGACCTGATCGTTGAGGACCAGAAGATCCGGAAATTCCTGAAGAAGACCCTGTACAGCGCCGGCGTGCCCAGGATCGAGATCGAGCGTGACAGCGCAAAGGTCCGCATCTACCTGCACTGCGCCCGGCCCGGCATGGTCATCGGCAAGGACGCCACTGAGGTGGAGCGTCTGCGCCAGCAGGTGGAGAAGATGA
The DNA here is from genome assembly GCA_020861055.1 of Clostridiales bacterium. Lineage (GTDB taxonomy): Bacteria > Bacillota > Clostridia > Oscillospirales > Oscillospiraceae > Onthomonas. Next base: position 9,168 of record JAJBTD010000220.1, read on the forward strand.
TCGGCAAGCCCGTCCAGCTCTCCATCGTCGAGATCAAGCGCAACGAGGTGGATATGGACGCTCAGCTGGTGGCCGAGAACATCGCCCAGCAGCTGGAGAAGCGAATCTCCTTCCGCCGCGCCATGAAGAAGGCCATCAGCAGCGCCATGCGCGCCGGGGCCAAGGGCATCAAGATCTCCGCCTCCGGCCGCCTGGGCGGCGCTGAGATCGCCCGGGTGGAGCACTATCACGAGGGCACCATCCCTCTGCAGACCCTCCGTGCCGACATCGACTACGGCTTCGCTGAGGCCGCGACCACCTATGGCCGGATCGGCATCAAGGTCTGGGTGTACAAGGGAGAGGTCCTGCAGCAGACCCTGCGCACCACCCCCCGTACCCTCGACCTGTCCAAGCCCTATCGTGAGCGCTCTGACCGGCCCAACCGCCGCCGCGACGGCAACCGCCGCCCCTCCGGCGACCGGAACGCCAGCGGCAGCTATAACCGCAACCGGGACGGCCGTCCCAGCGGCGGCTATAACCGGCCCGCCAACAACGGCGCTCCCCGTGCAAAGGAAGGAGGCAATCGCTGATGCTTCTGCCGAAGAGAGTAAAGTACCGCAGAGTGCAGCGGGGCCGCATGACCGGCAAAGCCACTCGCGGCAACACCGTCACCTACGGTGAATACGGCCTCCAGGCCGTTGAGCCCGCCTGGATCAAGTCCAACCAGATCGAGGCCGCCCGTGTCGCCATGACCCGCTATACCAAGCGTGGCGGCAAGGTGTGGATCAAGATCTTCCCCGACAAGCCCGTCACCCAGCAGGCTGCCGGCTCCCGTATGGGTAAAGGTAAGGGCTCCCCTGAGTATTGGGTCGCCGTTGTCAAGCCCGGCCGCGTGATGTTCGAGATCGCCGGCGTCCCCGAGGCCACCGCCCGGGAGGCTCTGCGTCTGGCCGCCCACAAGCTGCCGATCAAGACCAAGATCGTGAAGAAAGAAGCCGTTGTGGAGGGTGGTGAAGCGTAATGAAGGCAAAAGAGATCCGCGCTATGTCCGCCGCTGAGCTGGACGCCAAGCTGGTGGAGCTGAAGAAAGAGCTGTTTAACCTGCGCTTTCAGCACGCCACCAATCAGCTGAGCAATCCCCAGAAGCTGGCCGATGTCAAGCACGACATCGCCCGGGTAAAGACCATCATCCGCGAAAAGGCCGCTGACTAAGGAGGAGCATGAACATGGAAAGAACTTCTTCCCGCAAGACCAGAGTCGGCCTGGTGGTTTCCGATAAGATGGATAAGACGATCGTGGTGGCCATTGCCGACCGTGTGGCCCACCCCCTGTACAAGAAGATCGCCAAGAGAACCTACAAGCTCAAGGCCCATGACGAGAACAACGAGTGCCGCGTCGGCGACCGCGTTCGGGTCATGGAGACTCGCCCCCTCTCCAAGGATAAGCGCTGGAGACTGGTCGAGATCATCGAAAAAGCGAAGTAAGGAGGTGCCGATAGATGATTCAGGAAGAAACTCTGCTGAAGGTTGCTGACAATACCGGCGCCAAGGTACTCAAGACCATTCGGGTGCTGGGCGGCTCCCGCCGCAAGTACGGCAACATCGGCGACGTGGTCGTCGCCTCTGTCCGCAAGGCAGCGCCCGGCGGCCAGGTGAAAAAGGGCGACGTGGTCAAGGCCGTCATCGTCCGCTCCGCCTTTGGCGTCCGGCGTGCGGACGGCTCCTACGTCCGCTTCGACGAGAACGCCGCCGTCATCATCAAGGACGATAAGACCCCCCAGGGTACCCGTATCTTTGGGCCTGTCGCCCGTGAGCTCCGTGACAAGGATTATCTCCGTATCCTGTCTCTGGCTCCCGAAGTGATTTAAGGAGGGCACCCAGATGAAGAAAATCAACGTGAAAAAGGGCGACAAGGTCATTGTCCTCTCCGGCAAGGACGTGGGCAAGACCGGCGAGGTCATCGCCGTCCTCCCCAAGGAGAGCAAGGTCATTGTCGAGGGCGTCAACGTCTGCTACCGGCACACCAAGGCCCGGAAGCAGGGCGACGAGTCCGGCATCATCAAGAAGTCCTGCCCCATCTACGCCTGCAAGGTCATGCGGGTCTGCCCCAAGTGCGGCAAGCCCACCAAGGCCGCCAGCAAGATCGTGGACGGCAAGAAGTCCCGCGTCTGCAAGAAGTGCGGCGCTGAGATCTGAGAGAGGAGCGAAAACTGAAAATGCCTACTTTGAAGGATAAATACAATCAGGAAGTCGCCCCTGCTCTGATGCAGAAGTTCGGCTACAAGTCCGTCATGCAGATCCCCCGCCTGGAGAAGATCGTGGTGAACGTTGGCTGCAGCGAGGGCCGTGAGAACGCCAAGGTGCTGGACAACGTGGTAAACGACCTGACCACCATCACCGGCCAGAAGGCCGTCGTCTGCAAGGCCAAGAAGAGCGTGGCAAACTTCAAGCTCCGCGAGGGCATGCCCATCGGCGCGAAGGTCACTCTCCGTCAGGATAAGATGTGGGAGTTCCTGGACCGGCTGTTCAACATCGCCCTGCCCCGTGTCCGTGACTTCCGGGGCATCTCCGCCGATTCCTTTGACGGCCGGGGCAACTACGCTCTGGGCATCAAGGAGCAGCTGATCTTCCCTGAGATCGAGTATGACAAGATCGACAAGATCCGGGGCATGGATATCGTCATCGTGACCACCGCCAACACCGATGAGGAGGCCCGCGAGCTGCTCGGTCAGCTGGGCGCTCCGTATGCCAAGTAAGGGAGGAGACTGAACATGGCAAAGACTTCTATGAAGATCAAGCAGCAGCGCCCTGCGAAGTATTCCACCCGCAAGTACAACCGCTGCAAGATCTGCGGCCGGCCCCACGCCTACCTGCGCAACTACGGCATCTGCCGTATCTGCTTCCGTGAGCTGGCCTACAAGGGCCAGATCCCCGGTGTGAAGAAGGCCTCCTGGTAAGGAGACGTCCCTTCCCCCAATGGGAATTTGATCCGTTCCAACGCGTCAGAAGTCATGGGAAGACCCTGCCGGGGCGGCGGCTGCCGTCACCGCCTGCGGCATGAGTTCCCCTGATACCCTGGCGCTTGACAGGGGGCGGCATACCCGCCCGCCTGTAACCTTTTCTCAAGGAGGTCAAAACGTATGCACATCACAGATCCCATCGCAGATATGCTGACCCGCATCCGCAACGCGAACGCCGCCAAGCATACCACCGTGGACGTCCCCGCGTCCAACATGAAGAAGTCCATCGCTCAGATCCTGCTGGACGAGGGCTATATCAAGAACTTCCAGCTCATTGACGACGGCACCCAGGGCATCATCCGCATCACCCTGAAGTACAACGGCAATGAGAAGGCCATCTCCGGCCTGCGCCGCGTCTCCAAGCCCGGTCTCCGGGTCTATGCCGGCGCCGACGAGCTGCCCCGCGTCCTCCACGGCCTGGGCATTGCGATCGTATCCACTTCCAAGGGCGTCATGACCGACAAGGCTGCTCGTGCGGCTCACGTCGGCGGTGAAGTCCTGGCGTTTGTCTGGTAAGGAGGTAACACAGAATGTCTCGAATTGGCAGAATGCCTATCGATGTCCCCGCTGGCGTTACCGTGACCATTGCTGAGGACAACGCCATCACGGTCAAGGGCCCCCTGGGCGAGCTGAACCATCAGTTCCCCGCCGCCATCACCGTGAAGCAGGAGGGCAACGTGATCCACGTCACCCGCCCCAACGACGCCAAGGAGAACCGGGCCGCCCATGGCATGACCCGTTCCATCCTCAACAGCATGGTGCTGGGCGTGACCAAGGGCTTCTCCAAGGAGCTGCAGGTCAACGGCATCGGCTACCGTGTGGCGAAGCAGGGCAATCAGCTCGTCATGAACGTGGGCTATTCCCACCAGGTCTATGTGGACGAGGTCCCCGGAATCACTCTGGAGTCCCCCGAACCCAACAAGATCATCGTCAAGGGCTGCGACAAGCAGCAGGTGGGCCAGGTGGCCGCCCGTATCCGCGAGATCCGTCCTCCCGAGCCTTATAAGGGCAAGGGTATCAAGTACGCCGATGAGGTCATCCGCCGCAAGGAAGGCAAGACCGGCGCCAAGAAGAAGTAAGGAGGTGTGCCTAAATGATTAAAAGACCTAATACCAACGCCCAGCGCATCAAGCGCCATAAGCGTGTCCGTTCTAAGATCTCCGGCACCCCCGAGAGACCCCGTCTGAACGTTTTCCGCAGCGAGACCAACATCTATGCCCAGGTCATTGACGACACCAAGGGCGTGACCCTGGTCTCCGCCTCCTCTCTGGAGAAGGGCTTCGAGGGCCCCGGCAGCAACGTAGAGGCCGCCAAGAAGGTGGGCAAGATGGTCGCAGAGCGGGCCAAGGCCGCAGGCATCGACACCGTGGTCTTCGACCGTGGCGGCTACCTGTACCACGGCCGTGTGCAGGCCCTGGCGGAGGGCGCCCGCGAGGGCGGCCTGCAGTTCTGATCGGAGGAGGATAGAAAATGGCTAGATTTGAGAAACCCCAGAGCGAGTATATCGAAAAGCTCGTCTATCTGAACCGGGTCAGCAAGACCGTCAAGGGCGGCCGTGTCGCCAAGTTCACCGCGCTGATGGTCATCGGCGACGGCAAGGGCAAGGTCGGCTACGGCCTGGGCAAGGCTGCCGAGGTGCCTGAGGCCATCCGCAAGGGCCTGGAGGCCGCCAAGAAGAACATGATTACCGTGTCCACGGCGGGCACTACCATTCCTCATGAGGTGGTGGGCGCCTTCTCCGCCGGACGGGTGCTGCTCAAGCCCGCCCCCGAAGGCACCGGCGTCATCGCCGGCGGCCCGGTGCGTGCCGTGATGGAGGCTGCCGGCATCAAGGACATCCGTACCAAGTGCCTGCGCACCCGCAACCCCAACAACGTGGTCGCCGCCACCTTCGAGGGACTGAAGAGCCTGCGCACTCCTGAGCAGGTCGCCGCCACCCGGGGCAAGTCCGTGGATGAGCTGTAAGGAGGTCGGACGAAATGGCAAACAAAAAGATCACTCTGGTCAAGAGCCTGAACGGCCGTCTCCAGAAGCACAAGGCCACCGCAGCCTCCCTGGGTCTGCGCAAGATCGGCGACACCACCGTCCAGCCTGACAACGCTCAGACCGCCGGTAAGCTCGCCCAGATCGGTTACCTCTGCAAGGTGACCGACGCTGAATAAGGAGGGTATGTTGCTATGAATATTCAGGATCTCTCTCCCGCCCTGGGTTCCACCCATGCGGCGAAGCGCAAGGGCCGCGGACACGGCACCGGCAACGGCAAGACCGCCGGCCGGGGCCACAAGGGTCAGAAGGCCCGTTCCGGCGGCGGCGTCCGCATCGGCTTTGAGGGCGGTCAGATGCCTCTGACCCGCCGTCTGCCCAAGCGCGGCTTCCACAATATTTACGCCAAGCCCCTGGATGCTGTCAACGTGAGCATGCTGGAGCAGTTCGAGGACGGCTCCACCGTCACCGTGGACGACATCATCAAGGCCGGCGTCATCAGCAAGAGCAAGTATGGCATCAAGATCCTGGGCAACGGGGAGCTGACCAAAAAGCTCACCGTGAAGGCCAATGCATTCTCTGCATCTGCGAAAGAAAAAATCGAAGCAGTTGGAGGAAAGGCCGAGGTGATCTAAGTGATTGAGACGATTCGCAATGCCTGGAAGATCCAGGAGCTTCGTCAGAAGTTACTCTTCACCGCCTTTATCCTGCTGATCTTCCGCCTGGGCAGCGCCATCCCGGTGCCGTTTATCAACACCACCGGACTGCAGAGCTACTTTGACGCGGCGTCCAGCAACATCCTGGCGCTGATGAACGTCATGAGCGGCGGTTCCTACAGCAGCGGCACCGTGTTCGCTCTGTCCATCCAGCCCTATATCAACGCCTCCATCATTATCCAGCTGCTCACCGTGGCCATCCCGGCCCTGGAGCGGCTGGCCAAGGACGGCGGCGAGGACGGCAAGCGGACGATCGAGCGCATCACCCGCTACACCACCCTGGCTCTGGGCCTGCTTCAGGGCTTCGGGTACTACACCCTGCTCCGCTATAACGAGCTGCTCTCCAACGACGGCGTGTGGGCCGGAATCGTCATCGTGATCACCTTCACCGCCGGCTCCGTGTTCGTCATGTGGCTGGGTGAGCAGATTACCGAGTTCGGCATCGGCAACGGCATCTCCATGCTGCTGTTTGGCGGCATCATCTCCCGTCTGCCCAGCGCTGTGTACTATATGTATATCGGCGTGACCAACTGGGCCAACGGCGTCACCGACGAGAGCTCTATCGTCATCGCCGGATGGGCGGTGCCCCTGATCATCATTGGTATGCTGCTGCTGGTCATCTTCGTGGTGTTCATCAGCGGGGCCGAGCGCCGCATCCCCGTCCAGTACGCCAAGCGCGTGGTGGGCCGGAAGATGTATGGCGGCCAGTCCTCCAACATCCCTATGAAGGTGAATATGTCCGGCGTTCTGCCCATCATCTTCGCCCAGACCATCGCCAGCATCCCCGCCACCGTTGCGGCCTTCGTGCCGTCCCTGGAGGATTCCACCTTTATGCAGATCTTCGACAGCGACGGCGTGGTGTACGCCATTGTCTATGTGCTGCTGATCATCGGCTTCAGCTACTTCTATGCTACCATCCAGTTTAACCCTGTCGAGGTGGCCAACAACCTGAAGGCCCAGGGCGGCTTTATTCCCGGCTACCGGGCCGGCCGTCCCACGGCTGACTTTCTCAGACGGGTACTGAACCGGATTACCATGTTCGGCGCCATCTACCTGGGCATCATCGCCCTGCTGCCCATCATCACCGGCAACCTGATCGGTCTGAGCGCCCTGTCCATCGGCGGCACCTCCGTCCTGATCGTTGTCTCCGTGGCCCTGGATACCCAGAAGGCCCTGGAGGCCCAGATGGTGATGCGCACCTACAAGGGCTTCCTGAACTGAGGAGGGCTGAGGGATGAAACTGATCCTGTTAGGCGCTCCTGGAGCGGGAAAAGGAACCCAGGCGGAGATCCTGAGCAAAAAGCTGTCCATCCCCACCATCTCCACCGGCAACATCCTCCGGGCTGCCGTGAAGAACGGCACCCCCATCGGATTGAAGGCCAAGGAGTATATGGACGCCGGCGCGCTGGTGCCCGATGAGGTCATCATCGGGGTCATCACCGAGCGTCTGGCGGAGCCGGACTGCGCCGGCGGCTATATCCTGGACGGAGTGCCCCGCACCCTGGCCCAGGCGGACGCCCTGGAGGCGGCCGGGGTCCACTTCGACGCCGTCGTCTCCATCGAGATCAGCGACGAGGAGATCGAGCAGCGGATGAGCGGACGCCGCACCTGCCTGAACTGCGGAGCCACCTACCACGTGGTGGCGGCTCCCCCCAAGGCGGAGGGCATCTGCGATGTCTGCGGCGAGGCGCTGACCCAGCGGAAGGACGACAAGCCGGAGACCGTCCGTGCCCGGCTCAAGACCTATCACGCCGAGACGGAGCCCCTCAAGGGCTACTACGAGAGCCGGGGCGTGCTGAAGATGGTGGCCAACCAGAGCACCATCCCCGCCACCACCCAGGCGATCCTGGCCGCGCTGGGCGAATGATATGTCTGAGCGTATCACGCTGAAATCCCCTCACCAGATCGAGCTCATGCGCCAGGCCGGGCGGCTCGCCGCCATGGCCCGCGCCTATGGGGGAAGTCTGGTGCAGCCGGGCATCACCACCCGGGAGATCGACCACGAAATCGGGAAATTCATCAAAAGTCATGGGGGATATCCCTCCTGTTACCACCTGTACGGCTTCAAGGGCAACGCCTGCATCTCGGTCACCGACGAGATCATCCACGGCGTGCCCTCCGGCCGGA
>JAJBTD010000190.1 GCA_020861055.1 Clostridiales bacterium
CGTCTCTGACCTTTGAGGGCAACGAGGCCACAGTCGTTCTCTCTGATTTCGGCGACTACCCCTCCGATGACGAAGACTATGCCGACGGCAGCGGCGACTGGTACGTCCGGGCCAAGACCTGGATGGAGGTGGACGGCGTGACCTACGAGGGGGAGTGGAGCACCGCAAAGACGGTGAGCGACTGAGCGGAAAAAATGAACGACGAATTATATATGAGAGAGGCCATCCGTCTCTCTAAGAAGGCCGTGGCCCACGGCAATGAGCCCTTTGGAGCCGTGCTGGTGAAGAACGGAGAAATTGTATACACGAATGAGAACCAAATTTATACCATGCATGACCCGTCCTTTCATGGGGAGGCGGGGCTAATCAGAAGGTTCTGCGCAGAGACGGGAATCACCGATTTGAGCGATTACACCATGTATTCCAGCTGTGAGCCGTGCTTTATGTGCAGCGGGGCCATGGTATGGGTAAAGCTGGGGCGGCTGGTCTATGCTGCCAGCAATGTGGAGCTGGAGCAGATTTTGGGCAAAGAGGGCTGTGAATGCAGCCGAATCGTATTCGAGCACTCTTATCACCAGCCTCAGGTGACGGCGGGCGTGCTCCGGGAGGAGAGCCTGTCTGTCCTGCGGGACTATTTCGGCGGGCATAAAAAAGGCTGAGCGACTGAGATGGGAAACAAATTTTCCGGCAAATCCGGATAAAAACGGAAAAACAATTGCGCAGACGCCATTCTTGTGCTAAACTTGACACATCCCCCGGTATTTCTCCGGGGGATGTGATACTGTCAAGCACTGTTTTCCCAGCCTGTGCGGGACCGGGAGAGAGATTATCGGGTGCTTGTGGAGGGGATCATCGTGTACAAAATCGTTCGGAAGGAGCTGCTGAACCCCACCATCTGCCTGTTGGAGGTGGAGGCTCCCTTTGTTGCGCGGAAGGCGCAACCGGGGCAGTTCATCATTTTGCGGATCGACGAGAAGGGGGAGCGGCTCCCCCTGACCATCGGCGGGTTCGACCGGGAGCGGGGGACTGTCACCATTATCTTCCAGCTGGTGGGTCTGACTACCCGTGCCCTGGCCAAGCTGGAGGCAGGGGACGCCTTGCTGGACTTCGTGGGTCCTCTGGGCCAGCCCACTGAGATGGAGGGGCTGAAATCCGCTTGTGTCATCGGCGGTGGTCTGGGCACCGCCATCGCCTATCCCGTGGCAAAAGGGCTGCACGACGCCGGTGTGGAGACCGACGTGATTGTGGGCTTCCGGAATAAGGACCTGGTCATTCTGGAGCAGGAGTTTGCCGACGCCTGTGACCACTTCTACCTCATGACCGACGACGGCTCCTATGGCGAAAAGGGCTTCACCACCGCCAAGGAGAAGGAGCTGCTGGAGAGCGGAAAGCAGTATGATGTCATCATCGCCATCGGCCCCGTGCCCATGATGAAGTTCGTGGTCAAGACGGCGGAGCCCTTCGGCACCCCCTGCCGGGTGTCCCTGAACCCCATCATGATCGACGGCACCGGAATGTGCGGCGGCTGCCGGGTCACGGTGGGCGGACAGATGAAGTTTGCCTGTGTGGACGGCCCGGCGTTCGACGGCTATCAGGTGGACTTTGACTAGCTGATGAACCTGAACGACACCTATCGCGCCCAGGAGAGCGAGAAGGAGCGGGACCATATGTGCCGGTTTGACAGGCTAGGCCAGGAACTGATTCGGTAAGGAGGAGCGACGACATGGCTACAAAGAATATGACTCCGGTCAAGACTCCCATGCCCAACCAGGACCCGGCAGTGAGAGCCCACAACTTCAAAGAGGTGGCCCTGGGCTACACCGAGGAGATGGCCCGTCAGGAGGCCGCCCGGTGTCTGGGCTGCAAGAACCATCCCTGTGTCTCCGGCTGCCCGGTGAACGTCCGCATCCCGGAGTTCGTCGCCAAGGTGGCGGAGGGGGACTATGAGGGGGCCTATCAGGTCATCACCTCCACCAACGCTCTGCCCGCCATCTCCGGCCGGGTCTGCCCCCAGGAGAGCCAGTGCGAGAGCAAGTGCGTCCGGGGCATCAAGGGCGAGCCGGTGGGCATCGGCCGTCTGGAGCGGTTTGTGGCCGACTGGCACCGGACCCACAGCAGCGAGCACCTGACCAAACCCGCATCCAACGGCCACAAGGTGGCGGTGGTGGGCTCCGGCCCCTCCAGCCTGACCTGCGCCAGCGATCTGGCAAAGCAGGGCTATCAGGTGACCATCTTTGAGGCGTTCCACACTGCCGGCGGCGTGCTGGTCTACGGCATCCCTGAGTTCCGTCTCCCCAAGGCTATCGTCCAGGGCGAGGTGGACAAGCTGAAGGAGCTGGGCGTGGAGATCATGACCGACATGGTCATCGGCAAGGTGCTCTCCATCGATGAGCTGATGGAGGAGATGGGCTTCGAGGCCGTCTTTATCGGCACCGGCGCCGGTCTGCCCCGGTTTATGAACATCCCCGGCGAGGGGCTGGCGGGGGTGTGCTCCGCCAACGAGTACCTGACCCGGATCAATCTGATGAAGGCCTATCTGGACGAGTACGATACCCCGGTTCTCAAGAGCCGGGCGGTGGCCGTGGTGGGCGGTGGCAACGTGGCTATGGACGCCTGCCGCTGCGCCCAGCGCCTGGGTGCGGAGAAGGTCTACATCGTCTACCGCCGCTCCATGGAGGAGATGCCCGCCCGGAACGAGGAGATCGAGCACGCCCAGGAGGAGGGCATCGACTTCCGCCTGCTGTGCAACCCCGTGGAGGTGCTGGGCGACGACAAGGGCCACGTCTGCGGCCTGAAGTGCATCCGCATGGAACTGGGTGAGCCGGACGCCTCCGGACGCCGCCGCCCCGTGGAGGTTCCGGGCAGCGAGTTCGTCCTGGATGTGGACACCGTCATCATGGCCCTGGGCACCAGCCCCAACC
>JAJBTD010000058.1 GCA_020861055.1 Clostridiales bacterium
ACGCCACCGAGATCATCACCGGGGATATGCCCACTCCCATCAAATACTATAACCGCACCCTCCGGGCTTCCTATCAGGAGGTGGAGGACATGGCGGCGGAGCGGCTGCTCTCCATGCTGCCGGAGGAGCTGCGAGGCCAGTTCCGGCCCCTGTTGCAGCCCACCGACCCGGAGGTGGAGGCGGTGGTCAAGGCGGCGGACAAGCTCTCCGCCTATCTCAAGTGCGTGGAGGAGCAGAAGGCGGGCAACGACGAGTTCAACCGGGCGGGGGAGCAGACCTATGCCGCCCTGGAGCAGAATCCCCTTCCCGCCCTGCACTACTTTATGGAACACTATCTCCCCAGCTTCCGGCTGACCCTGGACGAGCTGCAGGGAGAACAATAAGGGAACAAACAGATAAAGGACAATCTGACGAAATTCCACTCCTGCCTCTCCTGAAAGGGGAGGAGGGCCGCCGCCCTTAGGCGGTGGCGGAGGGGTTCCCAGTAAAAGGATCAATCAGCAATCAAAAAAAGAGAGGTCATCGCCATGCGCGCAATCGTCACCGTCGTGGGCCAGGACAGAGTGGGTATTATCGCCGACGTCTGTACGCTGCTGGCCAAAAACCAGGTCAATGTGCTGGACATCAGCCAGACCGTCATGCAGAACTATTTCACCATGATCATGATGGTGGACACCGAGCAGACGGAGCTGCCGTTTGCCCAGCTGGTCCAGTACCTCCAGGAGGAGGGCAAGAGGCTGGGCCTCACCATCCACGTCCAGCGGGAAGACATCTTCAACGCTATGCACCGGATCTGAGGGACTGCCATGCTGAGTAGAAATGAGATCATGCAGACCATCCAGATGATCGATCAGCAGCATCTGGACATCCGTACCATCACCATGGGCATCTCCCTGCTCTCCTGTGCCGACCCCGACCCGGAGGCCTGCTGCCGGAAGATCTACGACAAGATTTGCCGCAAGGCGGAGCGGCTGGTGCCGGTAGGGGAGACCATCGAGGCGGAGTTCGGCATCCCCATCGTGAACAAGCGCATCTCCGTCACCCCCATTGCCCTGGTGGCCGCCGGCTGCGAGACGGCGGACTATGTCCCCTTCGCCAAGGCACTGGACCGGGCGGCCAAAACCTGCGGGGTCAACTTCATCGGCGGCTACTCCGCCCTGGTGCAGAAGGGGATGACCGAGGCGGACCGGAAGCTGATGGACGCCATCCCGGAGGCTCTGGCAGAGACGGAGTTCGTCTGTTCCTCGGTGAATGTTGGCTCCACCCGGGCGGGCATCAATATGGACGCCGTCCGGCAGATGGGCCAGGTGGTGAAAAAGACCGCCCAGCGCACCGCCGACCGGGACGGCTTCGGCTGCGCCAAGCTGGTGGTGTTCTGTAACGCCGTGGAGGACAACCCCTTTATGGCCGGGGCGTTCCACGGGGTCGGCGAGGCGGAGACGGTGATCAACGTGGGGGTCTCCGGTCCCGGCGTGGTGTACCACGCCCTCCAGTCCGTCAAGGGCCAGCCCTTCGACGTGGTGGCGGAGACGGTGAAAAAGACCGCCTTCCGCGTCACCCGGATGGGCCAGCTGGTGGCCCAAGAGGCCAGCCAGCGGTTGGACACCCAGTTCGGCATCGTGGACCTGTCCCTGGCTCCCACTCCGGCGGTGGGAGATTCGGTGGCCCGCATCCTGGAGGAGATGGGCCTGGAGGTCTGCGGCACCCACGGCACCACAGCGGCCCTGGCGCTGCTCAACGACGCGGTGAAAAAGGGAGGCGTTATGGCCTCCAGCAGCGTAGGCGGCCTCTCCGGGGCGTTTATCCCGGTGTCCGAGGACGAGGGCATGATCGCCGCCGCCCGCTCCGGGGCGCTGACCCTGGACAAGCTGGAGGCGATGACCTGCGTCTGCTCCGTGGGCCTGGACATGATCGCTGTTCCCGGCGACACCTCCGCCGCCACCATTGCCGCCATTATTGCCGACGAGGCGGCCATCGGCATGGTGAACAACAAGACCACCGCCGTCCGCATCATCCCCGCCCCCGGCAAGGGCGTGGGGGACACGGTGGAGATGGGAGGACTTCTCGGCTCCGCCCCCGTCATGCCGGTACACACCGGCTCGGCGGAGGATTTCATCGCCCGTGGCGGGCGCATCCCCGCGCCGCTGCACAGTTTGAAAAACTGAGAAAGGTATGTAGCACAGGGCGCAGACAGATAGGCCAGGGCTGCTATGGTCATTTCCCCGTGGAGAGCATAGCGGATGGAGATACGGAGGGGACAGAGCCTACAGTTGAGCGGTAATGCCTTAGAAAAGAGAGGGAGAGAGTTGAGAGAATATGTCCAGCGAAAAATCAGGAGGGTCAATGATGATTACGCCGCTATAATGGGGCTTGCGAGTGTATAAATTCGATGTGATCGTGCCGCTGGTGACATCCTCTCCGGTATATATTTTCCCATCTGTCAGCGTATGGTACTGTACCTGGTTGACCAAACAGACGCCATCTACTGACGGCTCCCCTGTGCTGGAGTAACCATAGCCAGGATTTGCAATCAATATAGATAGTGTTGCCGTCCTTGCTCACTCCATACGCAAGAATCCAGTGAATGTTGGTGGAGTAGGGGTCACCGGATACGCTCATCATGACAATTTTTCCGTTTTTAAGGGCTGCTGTAATCGTACTGTCGCTTGGCAGATCGTCGCTGGAATAATATGTATGCGAGATCCCCTGTGATGTCAGAAAGGTGTCCACCCACTCCGGTCGCAGAGGGAGCAGTTTTCGGTATGACCAGTCACTGTACCCCAGACTGGCCCCTACTGCCGTCACCATATTGTTCAGCGCCGTATCGTAGCTCAAGGCAGCGAGAGCTGCTCCATCCAGCTGATAGCCGAGCAGATTATACGCGATTGCGAGCACACAAT